>NZ_JBCNZM010000004.1:0-80102 GCF_040227615.1 Bacteroides sp. RTP31139st1_H2_RTP31139_211217
GCTTTTGCCCATTCGGTATCTCTTTTTTGGCAGAAACTGAAATTGATAAAGTATTCTGCTCCGGGTACCTTCGTTGCGGGTATGTCTGGCAGGGTGATGACTTTGCTTGCCTGTGCTTCCAGCTTCAAATCTTCCAGATTGCCTGAGCAGACGGTCCTTCCATCTTCCGTTATTTCGTATCTCCCGTAGAGGTCTTCCATATTGGCATGGAATCGCTTGTTGCTGATTCTATATTTGCCATTCCCTAATGCTTCTATGCGGATGGGTTGATGTATCTTCTTCATTTCATAGGATTTGGCAGATAATGTACGGTCGGAGAAGATGACGCCGTTGGTACAGAAGTTACCGTCGTTGGGCTTGTCACCAAAGTCACCGCCTACGGCCATGTAGAAGCCTTTGCCGTCGGGAGTGGGCATACGCAGGCTTTGGTCCACCCAATCCCAAATGAAACCTCCGATGAGTGCCGGATAGCGTTCGTAGGTTTCCCAGTATTCCTTGAAGTTTCCTATGGAATTTCCCATGGCATGGGCATACTCGCATACTACGTGAGGTTTCACGATCTCGCCCTTTTGTATTTTCTCCAATCGTTCACGGCCTACGTTTTCCAGCCAGTCCACACTTGGGTACATGCAACTGGTCACGTCGCAGAAGGAACTGTTTCCCTCGTAGTGGGTGGGGCGGGTAGTATCCAAACGTTTGATGGCCTTTTCAGCAGTGGAGAAGTTGTTTCCGTTTCCCGATTCGTTGCCCATGGACCACATTACGATGGAAGCGTGGTTACGGAAACGTTTCACTTGGTTCTCGTTGCGCTCGGTGAATGATTTTTCCCACTGTGGCTCGTGTGAGAGACGCATTTCGCCGTGGCACTCTACATTGGCTTCTGCCAATACATAGATGCCATAGCGGTCGCATAGGTCGTAAAAGTAAGGGTTGTTGGGGTAATGGGAGGTACGGACAGCATTTACGTTCAGCGCTTTCATTAGTTGTACGTCCTTTTCCATCTCTTCTTTGGAGACGGTACGGCCATTCAATGGGCTGTGATCGTGGCGGTTGACACCTTTGAAAAGAGTGGGTTTGCCGTTAATCAGCAGTTGTCCGTTTTTGGCAAACTCTATTTCGCGGAAGCCTACCTTTACACTACGTAGGTCTGTCACTTTTCCTTTCTGTTTTAGGGTCAGGGTCAGGTTGTAGAGGCTGGGTGTTTCGGCTGTCCATTTCAGTGGGTTCTTCACATCGAATTCCAGATGGGTACTACCTATTTTTGTGGCGTGGATAGTGCGTGATAGCACTTCCTTTCCTTCTGTGTCGGAGAGCTTCACTATGAGTTCGGCAGAACTTTTCTTACCGGTGATTTCCACGTCCAAAAAAACTGTAGCATTACGATAATCTCCGTCCAAGTCGGTTCGGAAGAAGAAGTCCCTAATTTGCGTGCGTGGTGCTGACCATAGGAATACATCGCGGAAGATACCGCTGAACCGCCAGAAATCTTGACATTCAAGAAAACTTCCATCGGTGAAACGGTACACTTCAACTGCCAATGTGTTTTTTCCTTCTTGTAAATAGGGAGTCAGATTGAACTCGGCAGGTAAGTAGCTGTCTTCTGAATAGCCCACTTTTTTACCGTTCAACCAAAGATAGAAACCTGCTTCCACTCCATTGAAGCGAATAAATACATCTCTGTCCTTCCAAGATGTGGGCAAAGTGAATTCACGTCGGTAACTGCCTACGGGATTGGGCATGTTGGCAAAAGTATAGTCTGCCGGGCGAGGTTGGATGACGTTGGGCCATTGTACTCCTTTACTGTAATCACAGAAAGGGTAAATGGTATTACAATACAAAGGCTTGTCCCAGGGCTTATTATGGCGTACAGCCTCTATCTGCCATGTGGCGGGCACTTTGATGTTATCCCAGCCACTTACGTCGTAGTTGGGCTTGAAGAAATCCTTCGGCCGTTTTTCGGGATCGGCCACCCAATGGAATTTCCATGTACCGTTCAGAGTTTGATAATAGGGGGATTCCTCGATGCTCAGGCGTAGGGCTTGTCCTTCGTCGGCAAAGGGAATAGCGGTTTGGCATGCCGTTTCTTTGTTCACTCCCGAAATGTTCAGGTCATTCCATTCGGGTTGTTCGTGAGTTTGTGCTGTTGCGGTAGCAAGCAGCCCGGTGAATGCGATACTCAAAAAAGAGCTTCTTTTCATAAATACAGATGGTATAAGATGATTAAGTATTAGTGATTTCCTGTCCTTCCTTCACGTTCTTCTTTTGCTGTTCGCAGTATTGACGGGGTGGCATTCCGTAACGTTGTGAAAAAGCTTTATAGAAAGTGCTTCGGTTGGTGAATCCCGTGCGGTCCATCAGCTCTTCGATGGTGAAGTTGCTGGAGACTAACAAGCGTTCCGCCGTGGAGAGGCGGTATTCTTTGATGATGTCGGCAGGCGATTTGTCAGTAAGTGGTTTCAGTTTGCGGTAGAACTGCCGGCTGCTGTAGCCCATTTCCTTACTCAAAAGTTCTACTTGCAGGTCTGGATTGGCTAAGTTCTTTTCAATGACTTCTGTCATTTTCTCTAAGAATTCTTGTTCTTCTTTGTGCAAGCAGCTTCCTTCTTTCCAGGTAAAGGTGCTGAGTGCCGAACTATAATATTCCTTCAGGTTTTCTTCGCGGCGGATGAGATGATAGACCATCTTTTCCAAATATTTCACATTGAAAGGCTTGGTGACATAGGCATCCGCCCCCGATTCCAGTCCTTTTACTTGGTCGTCTTCGTGATGCAGTGCTGAGAGCAGGATTAGGGGAATATGGCTCCACAGCTTGTGTTGCTTGATGGTGGAGGTGAAGGATAACCCATCTATATCGGGCATCATCACGTCTGAGATGATGAGATCTGGCTGTCGTTGCTCCAGGCTGTCTAATGCCTTTTGGGCATTATTGAAAGAGAGTACGTTGTATTTCTCTGTGAATATTTCGGATACGAACCACAGCATGGAAGGGTCATCATCTATCACCATGACCGTCTGCTTGTTTGCGTCGAATTCTTGGGTGTATTTTTCGGGCAATTCTTGCACTTCTTCGGTGGGAATGCTTGGAGAAGCCGCTTCGTATGCAGTTTGCGGTACTTCTTGTCCGTTTGGGGGGAGCGAGGGAAGGCTTACAGTGAAGGTGGTCAGTTCGCCCGGTGTGCTTTCGATGTTTATGTCTCCTTCCAACAGGGTCACCATGTTTTTGCAGATGGCCAACCCCAGTCCGTTTCTTGAGTTTTTGCCGTTCATCTCCACGGAGTCGAGAATCTTATAGCGGTCGAATATCTTTCCGAGATTTTCCGGTGTGATGCCTTTGCCGGTATTGGCTATCTTCAAAATAAGACGTTCGTTTTTCGTGTACAATGTTACGCTGATGTTCCCCTTGTCGGGTGTGTACTTGAAAGCGTTGGATATGAGGTTTCCGGCTATTTTGTTGAAGCAGCTCAGGTCGGTGTTCCATGTCAGTTCGGGGGCTATGTCAAGGCAGTAGTTCATTTCTCTGTTTTCCGCCATGTCACCGAAGGATTCGGCGATGTCCCTTAACTTTTCGGAAACAGGTTGCGGCTGTATGGAGAGCATTTTGTTTTCCGTTTCCAGTCTTCTGAACTCCAGCAATTCCACAATGAGACCATTCAGCTTTTCCACATTTTGCTGAATCATCTTGGCGTAGCGGTGCGTGTAGATATCTGTCTCCTTGTGGGTGAGTATCTTCTCGCACGGTCCCTGAATCAGGGTGAGGGGGGTGCAAAACTCGTGGGTGATGTTGGTGAAGAAGCGTAGTTTTGATTCATAGACTTCCTCTTTTTTCTGTCGTTCCATTTTCTTCATCATGTGCTGCCGCTTCAGGCGGTAGGTATAGAATGCATAGGCGACTATGCCTGTACATAATAGTAACCCTAACAAAAAGTAGCCCACATAGGCCCAGGTACTGAGATACCAGGGAGGAACGATGTAAATGGTGAAGGCTTGCGGATGGCTTTCTTTACCGTTGATGTTGTTGCGGTATTTCACAAACAGAGTATATTCTCCGGGGGAAAGGTTGGAGAAGATGGCATTGGGTGAAACTCCGTTTTCTATCCATTGGTCGCTTGCTTCCTTTAGTTTATAGGAGTAGAAATAGTCGTTTCCGTTAATGTAGTCTGTTATCCGGAAGTTGAGCTGGAAGAAGTTGTGTTTGTAGTCCAGTTGTAGCACGGGCTTCCCGTTTTTGTAATGTAAAAAGTCATGCAGGTTGTATTCCTTACCGAAGATGGAAAGTCCTTTCAGGCTGATTTCGGGCATATAGTCCGTGGTGATGTAAGAATCGGGCTTCACGGTGACGAAGCCGTTTACACCTCCAAAGAAAAGGATTCCCGTAGCATTGTCTTTGTAGAAGGCTCCATCACTAAATTCGGTCACGGCCAGTCCGTTTCCGTTGTTGTAGGTCTGCTTGGTCTGTTCTTGGGGATTGAGTCTCATTAATCCTTGATTGGTACTCACCCAGAGATTGCCTCGGTTGTCCTCCAAGATACCATGTACGGTGCTGTTGGTGTAGAGCTTTGCACTGATGCTGTCTGGGTTTCCGTCTTCGTTTGAGTAGAAGCGGAGAAGCCCTGATCCAGTGCCCAGCCAGTAGCCTTGCTCGTTTTTGTGTATGGCGAACACATCGTTGGCGGTTTGGCTGTTTACCAAGTTGTTGAAGCGGAACTGTGCCATTTCTCCAGTACGTACATCAATGCGGTAGGCTCCGAGCCCTCTGTTCCCGAACCACAGCGTAGAGCTGCTTTCACGGTAGGAGGTGAAAAAATAGTTTGATGCCATATGTCCGTTACTCACCAAAGTCCGTGTAGCATGCTTCACAATAGGATCTTTTCTCTGATTTTCTAGTGTCACCTTTACGATTCCTTCGCCCACGGTGGAAATCCAAAGTGTACTGTCATTGGTTTGATCAATGGAGTGCACATATTTCACTTTGGTTCCATTGGCTTGTACCGCCAGTTCTTTCAATTGGTGGGTAGAGTAGGAATAATAATTGATTCCGTTTTCCGTACCTATCCAAAGTCGGTCTTTTCCACCGGGTGCAAAACAGTAGACGGAGTTGTCGGTCAATGTGCTGTTACCGGTGATGAGACGATCATGTTTTTCGGGTGTATTGTTGACAAGATAATTCGGTATACGCAATATGCCACTGCCTTTGGTTCCTATCCATAAGGTTTGCTGTGGGTCGAGGTAAAGGCTGCGTACCGGGTTGTTCACCTGATATGCGGGAGTGTTGAGCAGGGTGTTGGTCATGGTGAATGTGTCATTGTAAAGCATGTATAACCCTTCTCCGTCGGTAGCTACCCATACGATATCTTGAAATTTGTCTTTCATCAGACAGAAGATGCCCGACTGTATTTCAGTGTATTCTATACGGTATTTAATCTTTTGGTTTGCTTCATATTTCAGTACTATCAAGCCGCTGCTTTTGAAACCGATACAGAAGTCATTTTCTCGTTTGATGATGGAAGATACTTCACCTCGTTTTTCTATTTCGTCTTTCAGGTCGGCAATGTAGTAACACTGTCGGTTGCTGAAACTATATTCGTAGAGGGCATAGGTTTCATCAATGAAGTAGGCTGAATCTTCTCCGATGAAGGCATGCTTCAAGCCGTGATGTCCAAATGGCTTTTCCGGAATCAGTGTCACGCTTTTTCCCGTGTGGTTCAGACGATAGCAACGAGTGTTGTTTCCAGTTGCGAATATCCAAAGCAGGTTGTTGGAATCAATGGTCATGGACAGTACTTTATTAAAATCCATGGAAGAGATGTTTAACTGGAGAAATTTCTGGTTCTCTTGTTGGTAGTGATACAGATTTCCGTCATCTTTCAGCACTAACATGCACTTGTTTTTGCTTCGTGCCAAGAAGATGTTGTCCTTGAATTCGGTAAAGGTCCGGCAGGTCTGTCGGTATGTATCCAATCTGTCTAACCCGTAGTTGGTTTGTAACCACAGTATGCCTGGCTCTGATTCTACGATCTGGCTGATAATGTTGCCTGACAATAGGTTGCGTGACACATCAACGGGCGTATATAGGTGGATATTGTTGCCGTCAAACACGTTCAGTCCGTCGCATGTTCCTATCCATAGTACACCTTGGCTATCTTGGTAAAGGGATTGGATGGCACTATTGGAAAGACCGTTTTTATTGGAGAATTGCCGTAGGCTGTAAGCGTACACAAAATCCGGAAAACAGCATAAGAGGCTGATAAGCAATAAAATCGTATGGCCTTTCCAGTATATGTCTTTCATGTGGCTTGTTGTATTGATTTTAAGTTGCAAAGATATATTTTAAGGTGGAAACAGTCAATATTTGCAATATATTTCTTTAGTTGTAGGCTTACAGTTTGCTTTGTATCTGCTCCGTATCCTTAGAAATGTATTTGTACGGAGCAGATAGGTATGGATATGATTAGCGAATGACCGCAGCGAATCCACCGTTGCGTGCCAAACGGACTGTGATATGGTTGCCTTTCTTCAAGGATTGTTCTTGCTTGCGATAGTCCATGGCTTGGTGGTCAGCGTTGATGCCGTCTTCAAAAGAGGTCATGAGATAATTTTTTCCTTCTTGCAGGAAATCAAGGGAGATGTTAAAGACCCGTTCACGTTCGCGGTTGTTGGTCATGCCTCCTATATACCATTGTTCTCCTTTGCGTTTGGCCACGATGGCATATTCTCCTGCTTTGGCTTCGAGAGCGATGGTTTCGTCCCATGTTTGGGGTACTTGGGTGATGAAACGTGTACACTCGTCGTTGCGATAATAGAGGGTAGGATTGTCTGCCATCATCTGCAGGCCGGTTTCAAAAAGAACAAAGAGTGCCATCTGATAGGCACGTGTGCCGATGCTGGCAGAATTGGGACGTTCGGAATGGTAGACTTCAGGCTGCATGCTAAGCATGGCGCCGGGAGTATAGTCCATGGCTCCTACTGCGTTGCGTATGAAGGGGAAATAGACACTGTTGTCGGGACGGCATCCGCCCATTTGCTCCATACCTCTTACGCCTTCGTAGGAGAGTACGTTTGGGTATTTGTATTCTAATCCGGCAGGTTTGAAAGCACCGTGAAAGTCAACGAAGAGATGGTGTTTGGCGGCTTCATGTGCTACGCGTTCATAGAAGTTTACCATCCATTGGTCGCTACGATCCATGAAATCTATCTTTACGCCTTTCACACCCCACTTTTCGAAAGTTTCGAATAGGTCAAAGTGGTTTTCTACCGTAAGCCAAGTGAGCCATAACACAATGCCTACGTTTTTTTCTTTGCCGTAGCGGATGAGTTCGTGTATGTCTACCGAGGGATTGGGTTTATAGGGGTTGCGGGTGTTCATGGCCCAGCCTTCGTCCATTACTATATATTCTACGCCGTAGTGGGATGCGAAGTCGATGAAGTATTTGTAGGTGTCAAGGTTGCAACCTGCTTTGAAGTCCACGTCGGGGCCGTAGGGTGTGGCTCCGTTCCACCATTCCCAGCTGGCTAGTCCTGGTTTAATCCAAGAGGTGTTTTCTATGACATTCTTTTCAGCGAGGCGATAGGATAGAGTGTTTTCTATAAGTTTGCGGTCATCGTCGGTAATGACGAAGTAACGCCATGGATAACTGCGCTTGCCTGCGGTACGGGCTATGCAGTTGGCTTCTTTCAGAATCTTGAGACTGCGGTCACCGTCTTCTCCGAATTCAAGAGGCAGACGGGGGAAGACGGCGGTAATGCCGCCTTGTCCATCGTTTTTCAGAAACATGGCGGGATAGTCTGTCAGATTGGTTTCACTCATGAGGATTTTGTCACCTTTGGGTGTGCTGGCTAAAAGGGGAAGCAGAGCCATGCGATTGGAGTTTTTCCACTCGCTGCTTGTTTGGTGGCGATATTCTTCTTCATAGGAAGTCTTAAAGCCGTCAGGTTGCTGAAGATGTAGCAGGCAATCATCCACAAAGTTCAGGCGGAGGATTTCATTCATTATTTCTTGCTCGCCTTTCAGGTCAGTAAGGAAGCGGTAGGCGAATCCGTCATCAAAGGCACGGAACTCTACTGAATAGCCTCCTTTAAACTTCAGTAGCAATTGGTTGTAGCGGTTGGTTATAGTAGAGAATTTCAGGGGTACGATGGGAGTCAGTTCCTCGTTTACATTTTGGCGTACTACTTTGTTTAGTTTAGGATGGATGCCCAGCTGGTGGTTGGCAGTTTCCAGACCAATGACACAGTTGTCCATCAGTGTTTGATTTCCTTGGGTTACATCATATTGGATTTGATCGGTCAGCTCCACCGAGATGCGGATGTTTCCGCTGGGTGAGGCCAGTTGATGTACTTTCTGTCCGAAAGCGGTCAGTGAGAGGCAGAGAACTGCCGAGAGTAGGAATTGTTTTTTCATGTTCTTAGCTTTTGGATTTTTACAATATACAAAAGTAGTTTGTATTCTGTAGGAAATGTATGCTATTTATGACATAAATATATAAAATCATGCCACAGACGACTTTTTACATATCTATGTCGCGAATCTGTACAGTATGAGAGTGAAGGATGGGCTATTTTTGTTACCAACATTCCACATGTCAGAAAACTATTGTTGCCGGATGGAGGCTAAAGAGAGAAGGTGAAAGAGCGGTTTGCGGTTAGAGGAGGCAGCACATTTATAACAAAGAATGCGGTGGTTTATATCGAATTGACATTATCTTTTACGAAAAAACAATAATAACAAAACCATGAAAAAGAGACGAATACTGATGGGGAAGACCCATCTGATAGCGGGAGCCGTGATGTTGGCCGTTGCAGGAGGACAATTATCGGCTCAGACCGTTGCACCGAAGAAAGCAAAAGCGTACATGGTGGCAGATGCCCACTTGGACACGCAGTGGAACTGGGACATTCAGACTACTATTAAGGATTATGTTTGGAATACCTTGAATCAGAACCTTTTCCTTTTGAACCAGTACCCCGACTATATCTTTAATTTTGAAGGTGGAGTGAAATATGCTTGGATGAAGGAATATTATCCTCGTGAATACGAACTGATGAAGGCTTTTGTAAAGGCAGGTCGATGGCATGTGAGTGGGGCCAGTTGGGATGCTACCGACACTTTGGTGCCGTCTGTTGAATCGTTTATTCGCAACATTATGCTGGGGCAGGAGTTCTATCGTAAGGAGCTGGGGGTAGAAAGTACCGACATCTTCCTTCCCGATTGCTTCGGATTCGGTTGGACATTGCCTACTGCTGCTGCCCATTGTGGACTGATAGGTTTCTCTTCACAGAAGCTGGATTGGCGTAACAATCCTTTCTACGGTAAGAGCAAGCATCCCTTTACCATCGGACTGTGGAAAGGAGTGGATGGAGCGTCCGTCATGCTGGCTCACGGATATGATTACGGTCGTCGTTGGGATAATGAAGACCTTTCAGAAAATAGATATTTGATGGAACTCTCCAAATGCACTCCCCTGAATACCGTTTACCGCTACTATGGAACAGGTGATGTGGGCGGTTCACCTACCATCGCTTCTGTGGCTTCCGTGGAGAAAGGTATCAAGGGAGACGGTCCGTTGAAGATTATCAGTGCAGCCAGTGACCAGTTGTTCAAGGATTACCAGCCCTATGGCAGCCATCCCGAGCTCCCCGTATTTGACGGTGAATTGCTGATGGACGTTCATGGAACCGGCTGCTACACATCACAGGCTGCTATGAAACTCTATAATCGTCAAAATGAACTTTTGGGTGATGCCGCTGAACGTGCTTCTGTGGCTGCTGCCCTTTTGGGGGTTGCCGAATATCCTGGCAAGAGTCTGACGGAGTCTTGGCAGCGCTTCATATTCCACCAATTCCACGATGATTTGACTGGTACCAGCATTCCCCGTGCCTATGAATTTTCTTGGAACGATGAACTTCTCTCTCTGAAACAGTTCTCCAGTATCCTGACTCATTCTGTGGGAAGTGTGGCAGGCAAGCTTGATACTCGTGTCAAGGGGATTCCCGTAGTGCTCTATAACGCTTCGGGCTTCAAGGCTACAGATGTGGTGACCATCGAAGTGGAGGCTTCTCGTTTTCCCAAAAGTGTGGCTGTATATAACGAACAAGGCAAGTTGGTGGTTTCTCAGTTGGTTTCATATACTGATGGAAAGGTCCGCTTGTTAGTAGAAGCCACTGTACCCGCCAATGGATACGCAGTTTACGATGTCCGCCTCTCCGGCGAAGGAAAAGAGATGTCTGCTGTTGAAGCTGCAAGTGTTGAAAATTCGTTCTACAAACTGACATTGAATGAGAACGGTGACATTACTTCACTGTTCGACAAGAGAATCAACAAGGAATTGGTAAAGGCTGGTAAGGCTATTCGTTTAGCCCTCTTCACTGAAAACAAGTCATTCGAATGGCCGGCATGGGAGATATTGAAAGAGACTGTGGACGCTACTCCTATCTCCATCACCGAGGATGTGAAAGTGACTCTTTGCGAAAACGGTGCATTACGTAAGACTCTCTGCGTGGAGAAACGTCACGATGATTCTTTTTTCCGCCAGTACATCCATTTGTATGAAGGTGTATTGGCCCACCGCATTGACTTTACTAACGAAGTGGACTGGCAGTCTACCAACGCTCTGTTGAAGGCTGAGTTTCCCCTCAATTTGAATAATGAGGTGGCCACTTACGACTTGGGCGTAGGCAGCGTGCAGAGAGGAAACAACATCTTGACCGCTTACGAAGTATATGCTCAATATTGGGCAGATTTAACGGACGCTAACGGTTCTTATGGCGTTTCCATCATGAACGACAGCAAATATGGCTGGGACAAGCCTGATAACAACACCCTGCGTCTCACTTTGCTGCACACTCCGAAGACAAAAAAGAACTATGCTTATCAAGATCGTCAGGACTTCGGTCACCATACCTTTACTTACAGCTTGGTAGGTCATGTGGGCGCTTTGGACGTAGTTCAAACCCGCGAGAATGCTGAGTTGCTGAACCAGCGCATCAAGGCGTTCGTTGTTGGAAAGCATCGCGGCGAATTAGGTAAGAGCTATTCATTGGCTTTTTCCGATAACCGGAATGTACTTATTAAAGCCTTAAAGAAAGCCGAAAGTTCAGATGAATATGTGGTACGCGTGTATGAAGCCGCAGGCAAGCAGGCGCAGAAAGCCTCGATTGTCTTTGCCGACAACCTTGTGGCTGCTGTAGAAGCAGATGGTACGGAAAAGACCATCGGTAAGGCTACATTCAGTGGAAATCGCTTGGAAGTGTCAGTCAATCCAAACAGCATTAAGACCTACAAGGTACGTTTTGCTTCCAATAAAAAGGTGCAGACGGTGGCCGAACCATTGCCCCTTGTTTATGATAAGAAGTGCTTCAGTTGGAACGAGTTCAAGGCTGCTGCCAACTTTGAGTCTGGTTATTCTTATGCTGCTGAATTGATACCTGCCGAGATGAATGTGCATGGAGTGCCTTTCAAATTGGAGACACGTGAAGAGCTGAATGGTATGGCTTGCAAGGGCAATGTACTGAAACTGCCCGCCGACTGTACTTATAACAGACTCTATATCCTTGCTGCTGCCGCTTCTGATAAAGATGTGAAGGGGATATTCCGCGTAGGCAAGTATGTGCAGGAAGTCATTGTTCCTTCTTATACTGGCTTCATCGGTCAGTGGGGGCACACCGGACATACGGAAGGTTATCTGAAAGATGCTGAAGTTGCCTATGTGGGTACGCACCGCCATTCCGGTGAAGGCGATCAGCCGTATGAGTTCACTTACATGTTTAAGTTCGCAATAGACCTGCCAGAAAAGGCTACTGAGGTGGTATTGCCCGATAATAAGGATATTGTTATTTTTGCCGCCACTTTGACTGATGTTGCTGCTACTTCTGTTTGTCCCGCTTCCGAACTGTTCCGTACGGCAAACAAGTGCAATCGCTATCAGACGGAAAGCTCCACAGAGAGAGTGAACATTCTGAAGCAGGACATGGTAATGGGCTATTCAAGCTATGTGAACGAGAAAGAGAAGCCGGCTTTCATGGTAGATGGCGACGAAAACACAAAGTGGTGTGCTATTGCTGAAATGCCCCACTACGTAGACTTTGATTTGGGCGGTGAAAGAAGCATTAATGGCTGGAAGTTACTGAACGCTGCCGGCGAAAACCATTCCTACGTCACTTCCTCCTGCTTTCTGCAAGGTAAGAGCGACAAGAATGGTGAATGGCGCACACTGGACTATGTTTCTGGTAATGGTAAGAATGTACTGAATCGCACGCTAAATAAGTCTGAAAGTGTTCGCTACCTGCGTCTTTTAGTGACACAGCCCATGCAATCGGCTTCTGGTAAAGATGTGCGCATTTATGAAATGGAAGTATACGAATAAACAGTTATTATATTCCCATTTTTCAGATCCTTGTGTCTGTCACCACAGACACAAGGATCTGATGATTCTCAGGTGTAAGTGCTTAATGTGAGTAAGTTAACAACTCTATTGAAGTAAATTTATTGGAAATAACAAATACCTTGAAAAATGAAAATTAAAATATTTGCTGTTGTATGTTTATTAGCTGCTAATCTCTTTACAATATCTGCTCAAAAGTGGTTTACGCCTGAGGCGGAGAAACAAGTGGATGCTCTTTTGAGCCAGGTAGTAGAAGGAAACTACAAGAATAATCGCTATCCTCTACTCCGTAAGCCCTTAATGGAACTTCCTTTAGGCAGTATCAAACCTAAAGGCTGGTTGCACGAAATGCTGGTTCGTCAGAAAAATGGCGCCAGTGGTCAGATGGATGTTCTTTACCCTTCGGTTATGGGCAAACGCAATGGTTGGTTAGGTGGTGATGGAGACCAGTGGGAACGCGGTCCATACTGGATAGACGGTCTACTTCCTTTGGCGTATATACTGGATGATGATGTCTTGAAAGCCAAAGTGCAACCTTGGATAGAATGGGCTTTGCAGAGCCAGCGTGAGGACGGATTCTTCGGTCCTGAAAAAGATTATCCGGGAGAGCCTGGACTGCAACGTGATAACTCGCAAGACTGGTGGCCGCGTATGGTCGTGCTGAAAATCCTACAGCAGTATTATTCGGCAACGAACGATAAGAGAGTCGTCGCTTTTATGACAAAATATTTCCGTTATCAACTGAATACCTTGCCGCAAAAACCTTTAGGACACTGGAGCAGTTGGGCAGAATTCCGTGCTTGTGACAATTTGCAAGCTGTATATTGGCTTTATAATCTTACGGGGGAGGATTTTTTGCTTGAATTGGGGCATTTGCTGCACCGGCAGAGTTTCAGTTTCATAGATATGGTAGATAGGGGAGACTTGCGCAGACCCTGCACTATACACTGTGTTAATTTGGCACAAGGCATCAAAGAACCGATTATTTATTATCAGCAAGATACCGACCGGAAATATATTGATGCTGTCAAGGAAGGCTTTCGAGATATTCGCCGGTTCCACGGACAGCCGCAAGGCATGTATGGAGGCGATGAGGCTTTGCATGGAAACAATCCTACACAAGGCTCGGAGTTGTGTTCGGCCGTAGAGTTGATGTACTCGCTGGAAAAAATGGTGGAGATTACAGGAGACATAGACTTTGCCGACCATTTGGAACGCATTGCTTTTAATGCTTTACCAGCCCAAATATCCGATGACTTTATGACTAAGCAATATTTCCAGCAACCGAATCAGGTGATGGTAACACGCCATCGTCGCAACTTCGACCAGGATCATGAAGGGACAGACCTTGCTTTTGGCACTCTGACCGGATACCCATGTTGTTTTTCGAATATGCACCAAGGTTGGCCAAAATTTACACAGCACCTATGGTATGCCACACCTGATAACGGCATTGCAGCCATTGTCTATTCTCCGTCGGAAGTAACAGCCAATGTGGGTGATAATGTACCGGTGGTTATCAGTGAAGATACTTACTATCCGATGGATCATCAGATAACTTTTACCATTAAAGAGGTGAGGAATAAGGTGAAACAAGTGAAATTTCCATTTCACCTGCGTGTTCCGAAGTGGTGCAAGCAAGCTGAAATACGGGTAAATGGAAAGATGGAGCAAACTGTCAAAGGTGGGAAAATAGCTATCGTAGACCGTATATGGAAGCGGAATGATAAGATTGAACTGTATCTGCCCATGGAGGTCTTTACTAGCACTTGGTATGAAAACGCAGTATCTATTGAAAGAGGTCCGTTGGTATATGCCCTGAAAATGGAAGAAAATTGGGAAAAGAAAGAGTTTAAGGATAGTTGGTATGGTTCTTATTATTATCAGGTGACTTCTTCGGATCCATGGAACTACGGATTGGTGGATTTTGACCGTAACAGAATGAACGAGGTGGCCCAAGTAAGTATCAATAGCCAAAAACAGCAATTGGACTTTCCTTGGAATCAGGAAAATGCACCGGTTGAAATAAAGATGAAGGCTCGTCTTATCCCTACTTGGACAGTATATAATGAAATGGCAGGGCCCCAGCCTTTCTCTTTCTGTGGCAGTGCCGAAGGAGGAGAGCAAGAAATCACGCTGATACCCTACGGTTGTACAACCCTGCGTATTTCAGAATTTCCAGTTGTTGGGAAATGATGTTTCCGAAGTATGGGGGAAACGGTGTGTCTGTTTTGTGACAAACTTGTTTTAGAATTCTGCCATGTCCGGAATGTGGACGGTTATGTCACGGATTTATAGTTGGCTTTTAACCTTACTGTCTATTTTTGCAATCGTTTTTAATAGGGTTTATATATTATATAAAAGAAGACTCCTGCAACGGAGTGAAAAACAAGTCGAACAATTTAATGCCGTAGAAAAAAGATGAAAAATTCCAAGAAAGCACTCCTCTGCCTATTGGCATGCGCCTTGGCAGTAACCGGATGCAAGACACAGAAAGAACCGGCTGTGGCAGACAACGCAATGCTGGTCAGATCTACACAAACACTTGATTCCTTATATGCTCACTATTCCGCACCGGGCACTTGTCTGTTGCGTGAGAATTATCCTTCGGACGTGGAAGGCTATACCGCTACTTATCTGGCTTCCGAGGAACAGAAGAACCGTCCCAATCTTTACTCTTATTTGTGGCCTTATTCCGGTACCTTCTCCGCAGTGAATGCGTTGATGGAGGCCACTAAAGATAACAAGAAAGATTTCGGGAACTATCAGAAGTTGCTTGATGAGAAAGTGCTTCCGGGACTTGCTGAATATTTCGATACTCGTCGTATGCCCAAAGCGTATGCTTCTTACATCAAGGACGCTCCGTTGTCCGACCGCTTTTACGATGACAACGTGTGGCTCGGCATTGACTTCACAGACGTCTATCTGATGACTAGCCAAGAGAACTATCTGCAGAGCGCCAAGCTTATCTGGAAGTTTATAGAAAGCGGTATGGACGATTGTTTGGGAGGAGGTATCTATTGGTGCGAACAGAAGAAGGAATCAAAGAACACTTGTTCCAACGCCCCTGGTTCCGTCTTTGCCCTGAAACTTTTCAAGGCTACGCAAGACAGCTCCTATTTTGAGAAAGGGAAGAGTTTGTACGAGTGGACTAAAGCAACATTGCAGGACACAACAGACTGCCTTTACTTCGACAACATGCGTTTGGACGGTGAGATAGGACGTGCCAAATTTGCCTATAACAGCGGTCAGATGATGCAGTCGGCTGCTTTGCTCTATCAGCTTACCGGTAATGGGCAGTATCTGAAGGATGCGCAAGCGATTGCTGCTGCTTGTCATAATTATTTCTTCATGGAATTCACCCCCGGACAGGGAGAACCGTTTCATATGCTGAAGAAGGGTGATGTGTGGTTCACCGCCGTTATGTTGCGTGGTTTTATGGAACTCTATCAGGTGGACGGTAACAAGGTTTATCTTGATTCCTTTGCCCGCAGTCTGGACTATGCTTGGACGCATGCCCGTGAAGAGAACGGCCTTTTCAATACTGATTTCACCGGCAAGAGCCGCGACAATCGTAAATGGCTGCTGACACAAGCCGCCATGGTAGAGATGTACGCGCGTTTGGCCGTGTTCGCTAATCAGTCTTTATAATTAAAACGAATCAGACCAAATGAAAAAGAGAAACATTACCTTGTGCGCTGTTGCCATGCTCTGTATGCAAGGCTATGCTAAGGCAGACACTTTTATCCTGAAAGGTGACAACACTTGTGTGGAGAACTATGCTCAGATGACTGCTGCTTACAAGAGCAATCGTCCAAAAATGAAGAAACGCCTTTTCACCTCAAAAGCGGTGGAAGCTGAGATTGTTCGCGTGAAGAAACTGCTTACCAATCCTAAGTTGGCGTGGATGTTTGAGAATTGCTTTCCTAATACGCTTGACACTACTGTACACTTTCGCATGCTGGACGGTAAACCCGATACTTTTGTTTATACCGGTGACATCCATGCTATGTGGCTGCGTGACTCCGGTGCGCAGGTGTGGCCATATGTGCAGTTAGCCAACAATGATGCGCAATTGAAAGAGATGCTCGAAGGTGTCATTCGCCGTCAGTTCCTTTGCATCAACATTGATCCGTACGCCAATGCTTTCAACGACGGACCTACGGGTGGCAACTGGATGACTGACTTGACAGATATGAAGCCCGAACTGCACGAGCGCAAATGGGAGATAGACTCTCTTTGTTACCCGCTTCGTCTGGCTTACCAGTATTGGAAAGTAACTGGTGACAGCAGTATCTTCGACGGTGAATGGATGAAGGCAATTACTGCTATCCTGAAGACTTTCAAGGAACAGCAGCGTAAGGACGGTGTAGGCCCTTACCGTTTCCAACGTAAGACGGAACGTGCTCTGGATACGCTGAATAACGACGGCTTGGGTGCTCCGGTCAAACCGGTGGGACTGATTGTTTCCGCTTTCCGCCCATCGGACGATGCCACTACGCTTCAGTACCTGGTCCCTTCCAACTTTTTCGCTGTCTCTTCTCTGAGAAAGGCTGCTGAAATTCTGACGGAAGTAAACAAGGAAACATCCTTGGCCAAAGAATGCACCGATTTGGCAGCCGAAGTGGAGGCAGCCCTGAAGAAATATGCCACTTACAATCATCCTGAGTTTGGGACAATCTATGCATTTGAAGTAGATGGATTCGGCAATCATCTGTTAATGGACGATGCCAATGTACCCAGCCTTCTTGCTATGCCTTATTTGGGTGATGTGGACGTAAACGATCCTATCTATCAGAATACACGCCGCTTTGTGTGGAGTGGCAGCAACCCTTACTTTTTTAAAGGTAAAGCCGGTGAAGGTATCGGAGGTCCGCACATTGGTTATGATATGGTATGGCCTATGAGTATCATGATGAAGGCATTCACCAGCCAGAATGATGAGGAGATAAAGATTTGTATCAAAATGCTGATGGATACGGATGCCGGTACGGGATTCATGCACGAGTCTTTCCACAAGGATGACCCCACTAACTTTACCCGTGCATGGTTTGCTTGGCAGAATACGCTGTTTGGAGAATTGATTTTGAAATTAGTGAACGAGGGTAAAGTGGATTTGCTGAACAGCTTGTAAAAACAGGAATTATTTAAAATCAATAAAGTGCGCTGGAAGGAGGATTAGGATACAAATTGCATGAATTGGTTGTTCGTTGGTATTATTTGTGTTCTTTTCCTTTTTTTATCGTGATTTATTATAATGTTTAATCTTAAAGAATATGAAAAAGAATCGAGTGTACACAGTAAATTCATTGCTGGCTCGGATAGGTGGGAACTATAAGTTCTGGCTTATTGCCTTGCCTGCTGTGACTATGCTGGCGCAGGCTCCTGCGGTTTATGCACATGCGGAGACTATTACTGTGGTGCAGCAAAACAATGCCACGGTGAGAGGTTCCGTTAAGGATGCCACAGGTGAAAGCCTGATTGGAGTGAGTGTTACTGTTAAGGGTAAAGAAGGTGTGGGTACCATTACAGATGTGGATGGAAACTATTCCATTGTTTGTAGTGCCCAAGATGTTCTCGTCTTTTCCTATGTGGGATATGCCACTCAGGAAATTGCTGTGAAAAATCAAAAACAATTGAATGTTGTCTTAAAGGAGGATACCAAGGTGCTGGATGAAGTTATTGTCATCGGTTATGGTACTACTACCCGCAAGAGTGCCGTAGGTGCTGTAGACCAGGTAAAGGCTTCCATGATCGAAGACCGTCCCGTGGCTAACATGACAGATGCTTTGCAAGGGGCTGCGCCCAACGTGGTTATCCAGCAGCGCAGTAGCAATCCTAATGATCGTAAGACTAACTTTAATATCCGTGGTATCAGCACTGTGAATGACAATAGTCCGCTTTTTGTCATAGACGGATTGGTAGCTGATGGCGGTAGTTTCGATAAATTGAATCCCAATGATATTGAGAACATTTCCATCTTGAAAGATGCCGGTACAGCTGCTATTTATGGTTCACGTTCTTCCAATGGTGTAGTTTTGGTTACTACTAAGAAAGGTAAGAAGAACCAGCGTGCGACAGTTCGGTTAAGTGGTATGATGGGATGGCAGAATCCGGATATCTTGTTTTCTCCGGTGAAAGGCTATCAGAACGCTACTTTGCGCAATTTAGCTGCCACCAATGCTGGAGAGGCTCCTTTGTATACACCCGATCAAATCCGTGACCTGGCTGCCCATCAAAATGAAGAAAGCTGGTTTTTTGATCAGATAGTCCGCACAGCCTTACAGCAGAATTACAATCTAAGCGTATCTGGAGGTAGTGATAAAACTACTTACATGGTGTCCATGGGTTATTATGACCAGGAAAGTAATTATGTGGGCAACAGTGATTTTGGCGTGCAGCGTTATAATTTTCGTACCAATGTTAGCACGGAAGTGGGACGTTTGAAACTGAATGCTATTTTGGCTTATACACGTAATAATAGTGTAAGTACCACCGGTGGGAGTTTGGAAGTGGATGCCGCCCGTGTACCTACTTATTATTATTACAAAATGAAATCGGAAGATGGAAGATATTTGTTAAATGATGTATTGACTGAATTTAACCCATTGGGAGCATTGGAAGCTGGTGGCCGTAACAAGTATCGTAACAATTATCTGAACGCTAATGTCAATGCTGAATTCCGGCTTATTGACGGATTGAAGTTGCGTGGAGTGTTGGGTGCGGATGTGATAAACGACATGCGTTCTACCCGCAATTTGGGCGTATCCTATTACTTGAATGAAGAGGCTACCGAACCACGTCCAGTGAAAGATACTGACTATCGGACCAGTAACTGGAATCATACGGCTTACCTTATTAATAGCCAACTTTTGTTGGATTACAACAAGACATTCGGTAAACACAATGTCAGCGGGCTTTTTGGAGTAACCAATGAATCGTTTACTTCGTCTAGCAATGAGATTGAGAAGAAGGGGGTAGATCCCGACTTGGGTATCGGTACAGACATTACCAATAGTACTGTGGGAAACATCACAGGAAAAACATTTGTAGATGAATCCAACCGTACCAGTCTGACTTCTCTGTTGGGACGTGTGGGGTATTCTTACGCTGACAGATATTATACAGAATTCAGCTTCCGTTATGACGCTTCTTCCAAGTTTCATAAAGACTACCGATGGGGTTTCTTCCCCTCTGTTTCATTAGGCTGGCGTTTGAGCGAGGAGAACTTTATGCAGGCTTACAAGGAACGTGTGGGTGACTTGAAACTGCGTACTTCTTTTGGTATCTTGGGTAACCAGTCTATTGGTACTTATGACCGTTTTACTGTTTACGAACTGTACAACAACTCTTACGCATATAATAACCAGACAGTATCAGGCGCAGGTTTTAAGTTAGGTAAGGATAATTTGACTTGGGAAAAGACCAAAACCTTCAACGTGGGTGTAGACGCTTCGTTCTTCAATAACGCTTTGAATGTGACGTTCGACTATTTCTACAAGCGTACGAGCGACATTTTAATGAAGCCCCTTGTGCCTTCGGTATTCGGTACGGATATGGCGATGGACAACATTGGTGAGATGCAGAATCAAGGTTGGGACCTCTCTATCAACTATCGTTTGAAAACGGGAGCCGCAAATCATAACTTCAACTTCAATCTTGGTGACTCTTGGAATGAAGTGCTGAAGTACCCTGGTCACGAAAGAATCTCACAAATAGAGGAGTTGAGCCGTATCACCCGTGAAGGATGTCCGTTGGAGTCTTACTACGGTTACAAGATGGACGGCTTTTTCCAAAGCTACGAGGAGATTGAGGCATCGGCTATTCCTGTAGGTGGAAAGGTACAGCCGGGTGACGTGAAGTTTGTAGACCGTAACGAAGATGGTGTCATCGACTCGAAGGATAAGTTTATCTTGGGTAATGCCTTCCCTCGTCTTACTTTCGGTTTCAACTACAATGTAGAATGGAAAGGATTCGATTTCGGTATGTTCTGGCAGGGTGTGGGCAAGCGTGACATGATGCTTCGTGGTGAATTGATTGAACCGTTCCACGCCAATTACTCTTATAATATCTATAAGCATCAACTGGATTTCTGGACTCCTACCAACACCGATGCACGTTGGCCGAGACTTACTGCTCCGGGTTCTACTTCCAACAGAAACAACTACGGAAACGGACAAGGTTCCGACCTATTCTTGATGGATGGAAAATACCTGCGTCTGAAGAACTTGCAGATTGGTTACACATTCCCTAAAACATGGAGCCGCAAGGTGGGTATGGAAAAGGCACGTATCTATGTCAACGGACAAAACTTGCTGACTTTCAGTAATAACTCGTTTATTGACCCTGAATCTTCTGAGTTCGACTCTAAGATGGGTAATAGTGGCGCCAATTCTGGTAGAAACTACCCGACGCTCCGTTACTATGGTTTCGGTATAGACATTGAATTCTAAAAACAACAGATAACTATGAGACTAAGAAAATATATAGCTTTTGCCGGAATGGCTGTTCTGATGCTTTGCAGTTGCAACGAGATGGAGAACGCACCGACAAACAAATTTACGGATAACTCTTATTGGACTTCCACCACCAAAGCCCAGTATGTGGTGAACATGGCTTACAGCCAGATGTACAATGCAGGCCGTATGTGGAGCGATGAAAGTTTGAGTGACAATGCTTACGACGGTCGCAGTGTGGACGACCAACGTGCCATTCGCAAAGGTATGGCTACTCCCTCGCTCGACATCTTCAAGAATGAATGGAAAGACCTTTACGGAGGCATAAAGACCTGCCACGTGTTCCTTGAAAAGGTGGATCTGGTACCCAACATGGACGCATCTGTTAAAGCACGTATGATTGCCGAGATACGCTATATCCGTGCAAGCCTCTACTTCCGTCTGACTAACCTTTATGGTGCAGTACCTTTCTTTACGGAGGACATCACGCTGGAAGAATCGCGGAGTGTAAGTCGTACAGACCGCGAAACCATTATCAGCTTCATTCACCAAGAATTGGAAGACATCAAGGATGCGCTTCCCACTCGCGACCAATTGCCCGAAGAAGACAAGGGCAAAATTACTAAAGGTGCCGTTTGTGCTTTGCAGGCTCGTGTCTACTTGATGGATAGCGACTGGAACAATGTGATGCTTTATTGCGACAATCTGATGAACAAACAGGGCGAATATGGTACTTATGCCTTATTTCCTGATTATGCCGGGCTTTTTGATGAAGCCAATGAGTATAATGAAGAGATTATCATGGACCGTTCTTATGTACCCAATTTGATTACTTGGGGTGAGATGGTAGACATGATTCCTTTGTCAAGAGGCGGACGTGCCGTGAACCGTGTGCCGCAGCAATCGTTGGTAGACACTTATCTGATGCTTAGTGGAAAGACTATCAGTGAAGCCGGGACAGATTATAACCCTGCTTATCCTTACGACAACCGTGACCCACGTCTCACCGCTACTATCATTTATGATGGCTATGACTGGAGTGGCAATGTGGACGATGGCAGTAAAGACGTAGTCATCAACATTCGTCCGGGTTCGGGAACCGATGCCTACGATGGTGGTGGAAACGGCACTTCTACCGGTTATTTCACCCGTAAGTATTATAATCCGCAGGCTTCCGGTGATCAGAATTCCGGTATGAACATCATCACTATGCGCTATGCTGACATCTTGCTGATGTATGCTGAGGCTGTTCACGAAACAAGCGGTATGACTGAAGCGGTATGGAACAAGACCATCCGTCCCATCCGCGAACGTGCCGGATTCACTGCCGATGCAGCCTTGAACTTTCCTGCCGGAAAGAGCAAGGAAGAGATGAGGCAGATTATTCGCGACGAACGTCGTGTAGAAATGGCGATGGAAGGTTTGCGCTGGTATGATATTAAGCGTTGGAAGGCTGGCAACGAATACTTGTCGGGCAAGGTGCGCGGTGCAAGCTTCGTGGACGAGAATAAGCTTGACACTCGCAAGTTCGAAGAGGCAAGAGATTACCTTTGGGCAGTTCCTATCAGTGAAATCAATTTGAATCCCAATCTGGCGCCTAACAATCCAGGATATGGAAATTAACGTGTATCTAAACTCATTAAAAACAATAGAACAATGAAAACAATATTCTCAACAATAGCTCTTTTTTCGGCAGTCCTCTTTGCTACGTCTTGTACGGAAGACATGGAATACAAGGATTCCAAAGTTTCCTCAGTAAATCAGTTGTATGAACCCACTGACGGCAAGGAAGTAGTCTTGCAATCGTCGGCCAGCGCCGGCCTGTTCTTTGAATGGGAGTCGGCCAAGGCTGAAGATAGCGGTGCCCCTCTTTATGAAGTGGTATTCGATAAAGAAGGTGGAGATTTTTCTAAGCCTATTTACAAAGTGCTTTCTGACAATGGCGGTTCTTTGAGCTATGCTACCATCAGCCACAAGACATTGAACAAGGTTGGTGCGGCTGCCGGATTGAACAGTGGTGAGACGGGTACACTTGTTTGGACAGTAATGGCTTCCAGAGGTTTGAATTCTGTAATGGCAAAGGAAAGCAAGAAGCTCACCATCACTCGCTTGGTGGGATTTGAAGAGATTCCGGCACAGCTTTACTTGACCGGAAGTGCTACTGAAGGTGGTATGGATGCTTCTAAGGCCGTGGCGTGTGCTTCACCCGAAAAGGATAAGTTCGAAGTCTTTACGAAGTTGGAAGGCGGAAAGACTTACAAACTGGTAGATAGAGCAGCCGAAGGTGCCAAGGTGTTTTATATCAATGGCAATAAGATTATGGAAGGCGAAGGCGAGACAACCGTAGAAAAGACGGGAGTTTACCGCATTGAGATGGATTTCTCCATTGCATCTGTAACCGTCAGGGAAGTAAGTAAGATGGAATTCTACTTCTGTCCGAGTGGTGCCGCAACTTTTGAATTGCCTTATGTTGGAAACGGTGTGTTCTGCGGTCAGGATAAAATTGAGTTCAAGCAAGAAGGATGGGGGCGCGACCAACGCTATAAGTTCTTGATGACTTATGCTGATGGTAGTATACAGTATTGGGGAACCAAGAATACTACAGACTCTAATCCTGGTGCGGCTACTCCCGAAGATCCTTATTTCTATATTATGGAGACTCCTGATAACCAATGGGATCAGAAGTGGAAACTGAACGATGAATTCGATGGTGCGGCCGATGGCCACAATCCGGGTGCCATCACCAAGATTAGTGTGATATTCAATGTGGAGAACTATACTCATAAAGTGGAATTGGCCAACTAATTTAAGGAGAGATTATGAAAAAAATATTATTTTGTCTGCCCCTGCTTCTTTTGGCACTTCAATCGTGCGAGATAGAAGATGAGTATATGTATGATAAGGGGCTTTACACCATAGATTGGGATGCGGCTGCCGATAGCAGTTCTGTGACCCTGATAGATCGTTTCTGGAATACGGAAGAGAATTATTTCAACTACGGGAATGACGGTTCAATCAAGGATTTCCATTATTGGCCGCAGGCTCATGCTATGGATGTGATGATAGATGCTTACAATCGTACCGGAGATAGCAAGTACAGCGACTTGTTCGACAAATGGTATGTCGGTATCAAGGCAAAGAACGGTGGCAGTTATTGGAACAACTTTTATGATGATATGGAGTGGATTGCTCTCACCATGATTCGCTTGTACGAAGTTACTGATGAAAACAAGTATCTGGAAACTTCTCAAGAGATGTGGAATGAAATCAAGACCGGTTGGAACGATTACGCAGGTGGTGGCATTGCTTGGACTCACGACCAGCTATGGAGCAAAAATGCTTGTTCCAACGGCCCTGCTGCTTTGATTGCTGCTCGTCTTTACCGTATTAACGGGAATCAGGAGGATTTGGATTGGGCTGTCAATATTTATAAATGGGAGCGTGAAAATTTATTTAACCCTGCTACCGG
This sequence comes from Bacteroides sp. RTP31139st1_H2_RTP31139_211217, assembly GCF_040227615.1. Lineage (NCBI taxonomy): Bacteria > Pseudomonadati > Bacteroidota > Bacteroidia > Bacteroidales > Bacteroidaceae > Bacteroides > Bacteroides sp. RTP31139st1_H2_RTP31139_211217. The sequence continues at coordinate 24,303 of NZ_JBCNZM010000004.1, forward strand.
CGCCATCTATGATAATGTGAACGGTGAGACGGGTGAGTTGAGTACACTTTCTCTTTCTTATAACCAAGGTACATTCTTGGGTGCTGCTTACGAACTGTATAAGATCACAGGAGAAGAGTCCTATTTGAAAGATGCTCGTAAGGCTGCCAATTTCGCTATCAGTAATAGCAGCATGATAGATACTGGAAATAATTTACTTCGTGATGAAGGCGATGGGGACGGAGGTTTGTTTAAGGGTATTTTCATGCGTTATTATGTGCAGCTGATTATGGAACCGAATTTGGACCCCATATATAAGAAGAAATTCATCACTTTCTTTAACAATAATGCTGAAATCTTGTGGCGAAAGGGAATCAATAAACTTGATTTGCTGTATAATACTAACTGGGCAATGAACAATAGCGGCAACAACCATCTGACTACGCAGACAAGTGGTTGTACTTTGATTGAAGCCAAAGCTCTCTTTGAAAAGAGCCTGAAATAAGTTAGCAATTAAAAGTGTGTCGAAACTCAATCTGGTTATTGGGTTTCGGCACATTTTTTTTTAGAGCCAGTTTTAATTGGCAGTTATTTTGGAAATAATGTTTTTAGAGACAACAGTTTTTTATATAAAATAAATACAAAAGATGAAACAGAATCAATATTTATTTCTACTGTTCGCCCTGATTGTTCTGACGGGCTGTGGCGGTACGCAGAAGAAATTAACCGAATATGTCAATCCTTTCTTGGGTACGGCTACTTTGTGGGAGCCTGAGGACTTAGGGTATACGCGCAAAATAAAGTCACGTACATGGGGTGCGGAAACTTATCCGGGTGCTACCTTGCCCAACGCAATGGTGCAGCTCAGCCCCGTTACACAGTTTCGTAGCGGTGCGGGCTATCAATATGAGGACACTGTGATTTATGGTTTTTCACATACAGCTAAAGGGCATTGGAACTTGTTGCATGTCCCCATGTTGCCAGTGGTGGGAACTATCGCTCCGGGTAATTATTGCTCCGGGTTTAGTCACGAGAAGGAATCTGCGCATCCGGGGTATTACCAGGTTTATCTGGAACGCTATAAAGTGAACGCCGAGTTGACCAGTACCTTGCGTTGTGCCTACCATAAATATACTTTCGGCAAGGGCGACGATAAGTCATTATTGGTAGACATCCGCCGTTCTAATAATGATGTCCGTGATTGGAAGATTGAGAAGGTTGACGATAATACGTTCACGGGTTATCAAGATGGCGATGGTAAAATCTACTTTTACGCTAAGACCAACTATAAAATAGGCCAAGTGGAAATGGTAAAAGACGACAAACATGAGGTGGCTGTGCTGCGTTTTATCGACAGCAAAGGTGTTGAACCTTTGGAAGTGAAGGCTGGTTTCTCGTTTGTGAGTATAGAGAATGCTCAAATGAATTTGAAGGCCGAAATGTTGAACAAAAGTTTTGCACAAGTGGCAGAAGAAGCCGATGCGGCTTGGGAAGCACTCCTCTCCAAGATTCAAGTTGCAGGTGGCACGGAACGTGAAAAGAGATTGTTTTATTCTACTTTCTTCCATGCTTTTAAATGGCCGGCTTTGCGTAGCGATGTGAATCATGAATATACTGATGTCCGTGGCGAAGTAGTGAATAACGGCTTCCACTATTACACTGACCCTTCTTTTTGGGACGATTATCGCAACAAACTGGTACTCATAGGTATGATTTCTCCCGATGTGACTACTGACATCATTAGGTCTATTATTGACAAAGGTGAGAAGCGTGACGGCTACATGCCCACCTTCTTCCATGGTGATCACGCTTCCACTTTTATTTCTGGTTCTTGGTTGCGTGGTTTGCATGATTTCGATCTGGAGCGTGCTTATAAGTTGATTCTGAAAAATGCTACGGTGCCCGGTAAAGGAGGACGTCGCTATTTGGATGAGTATATGGAGCGAGGTTGGATTGCTGAAAAAGACACAGTGAATGTACCCACATGGGACGAATACAAAGGGGCTGTCACCAAGACCCAGGAATATGCTTACGATGACTATGCCGTAGCCTTGGTAGCCAAGGAGCTGGGAGATGAAGCCAACTACAAACTGATGATGGAACGCTCCAACAACTACAAGACGCTATTCGACCCCTCTACCGGCTTTTGGAGAGGTAAGATTGACGATGGTAGCTGGATTCAGGATTTCGATCCGTATTATCCCTATTACCAGTACATGTACCGTGAGGCCAATGCATGGAACGCCCTCTTCTTCGCCCCCCACGACCCCGAAGGCATGATTAAGCTCTATCCCAGTAAAGAGGCGGTGGAGGCTAAACTGGATTCCTTATTCAGCGAACCGTGGAGAGGTTACGAGGCCCACAACCTGACCGGATTCATCGGAAACTATTGCCACGGAAACCAGCCGGGACACAGCATTCCTTACACCTATTATTTCATAGACAAACAAGAGAAAGCCCAATGCATTCTCGACAGCCTGATGAACCACTACTATGACATGGGTGCCGACAAGCTGGCTTATGCAGGGATGGATGATGCCGGCGAGATGTCTTCGTGGTATGTGCTCAATGCTATTGGACTTTACACTTATTCGCCTGCCGATCCTGAATATATTGTTACTGTTCCCTTGTTCGATAAAGTGACGTTCAATCTGAATGGTCGTCCCTTTACGATTGTGAAGAAAGGAAGCGGCAAGAAGATTATTGACATTACTTATGACGGTAAAAAGATTGACGGTTACTTTATCACCCATGACCAACTGAGGGAGGGCAAGGAACTGGTGATTACTACGGAATAGATAAACAATGGAGTTATGAAAAGAAATATACTGCTTCTATTCACATTCTTTGCTTGCATTACTGTACAAGGGCAGACTCCGGTTCGTTTGGTTGATCTGAGGAGCGAACATCTTGACAGACCTATAGGTTTGGATAATCCCGTTCCACGCCTTTCTTGGCGGATGGAAGATGGTAGGCAGGGAGCTGTGCAGACTTCCTGGCGGATTGTGGTAGACGAAGACTCGTTGAATGTGGTCAATGGCTGTGGCAGGATGTGGGATAGTGGAAAGAACGATTCCCGTAATCAGCTTGTGGCCTATGCGGGCAAAAAACTGCAGCCTTTCACTAGATATTATTGGAAAGTAATCTGCAGCGACATGGAATATAAGGAGACTGCTTCTCCTGTCTCTTACTTTGAAACGGGCATGATGGGGATGCAACATTGGCAAGGTGCTTGGATTGGCGATGGCAAGGATATTCATTATGGGCCTGCCCCTTACTTCCGAAAAGAGTTCAAGACCGGCAAAAAGGTAAAGTCAGCGCGTGCTTATATTGCCGCTGCTGGACTATATGAGCTTTACATCAATGGCGAGAAGATAGGAGACCACTGCCTTGCCCCTCTCTATACCCGCTTTGATCGCCGCAACTTGTATGTGGCTTATGATGTGACTTCACAATTACAGAATGGTGACAACGCTATTGGCGTACTTTTGGGTAACGGCTGGTATAACCATCAATCCAAAGCAGTGTGGGACTTCGACCGTGCCCCTTGGCGCAACCGTCCCACTTTCTGTCTGGACTTGCGCATTACCTACACCGATGGAAGCGTGGAGACTATTCCCACCGATCTCAGTTGGCGGACAGCGTCGGGTGCAATCACTTTTAATAGTATCTATACTGGCGAGCACTACGATGCACGTCTGGAGCAGAAAGGATGGAGCACTCCGGAATTCGATGATTCCAAGTGGCGCGGAGTAGCCTATCGGAGTGTACCTTCTTCCAATGTCACTGCCCAGCAAGTACATCCCATCCGTAATGTAAAGATTTTCCCCGCCGTCTCTTTCCGCAAAGTGGACGAGAAAACATACATCTATGATTTCGGGCAAAATATGTCCGGTGTGACTTGTATTCATGTTTCGGGTGAACGGGGAACGGAGGTCAGAATCAAACATGGCGAACGCTTACATCCAAATGGCCGCCTCGATCTCTCGAACATTGATGTCTACTTTCGAGGCGATAAGGAGAAAGACCCTTTTCAGACGGACATTCTCATTCTGAGTGGAGAAGAGGATGAGTTCATGCCCCGATTTAATTACAAGGGATTTCGTTATGTGGAGGTAGTGGCAGATAAGCCTATTGAGCTTGACCAAAACAGCTTGATTGCTTACTTCATGCACAGTGATGTGCCGGCAGTAGGTAGCTTGGAATCTTCGAGCCCACTGATAGGCAAGCTGCTCCATGCTGCCAATCACTCTTACCTTTCCAATCTGATGGGCTACCCCACCGATTGCCCTCAGCGCGAGAAGAACGGTTGGACTGGTGACGGTCATTTTGCCATTGAGGCAGCATTTTATAACTTTGATGGAATTACCGTTTACGAAAAATGGTTGGCCGACCATCGTGACGAACAGCAGCCCAACGGAGTGCTGCCCGATATTATTCCAACTGGTGGATGGGGATATGGTACAGACAACGGGCTGGACTGGACTAGTACTATTGCCATCATCCCTTGGAATATCTACCTCTTCTACGGTGATAGCAAGCCCTTGAGCGATTGTTACGAGAGCATCAAACGTTATGTGGATTATGTGGAGCGTATCTCTAACAATCATCTCACTACGTGGGGGCGCGGAGACTGGGTGCCGGTGAAGTCAAAATCCAATAAAGAGCTGACTTCCTCGGTCTACTTTTATGTAGATACCAAGATTTTGGCCGCTGCTGCCAAACTCTTCGGCAAACAGGCCGATTACGAATATTATAATGCCTTGTCGGAGGAGATAAAGCAAGCTGTCAATGATAAGTTCCTGAATCGAGAAACAGGCATCTATGCCGAAGGTTCACAAACCGAATTGAGTGTTCCCTTGCAATGGAAGATTGTGCCCGAAGAGTTGATAGGAAAAGTGGCAGCTAACTTGGCACATAAGGTAGAGGAGGACGGTTTTCACTTGGATGTGGGTGTATTAGGAGCTAAAGCTATTCTGAATGCACTCAGCGAAAATGGTTATGCTGAAACAGCTTATAAGGTGGCTGTACAGGACACTTATCCTTCATGGGGTTGGTGGATGGTGAACGGTGCCACTACGCTGCTCGAGAACTGGGATTTGCAGGCTACTCGTGACATCTCGGACAATCATATGATGTTCGGTGAAATAGGTGCTTGGTTCTACAAGGGGCTGGGAGGTATTTTCCCTGATCCCGCGCAACCTGGTTTTCAAAACATTCTGCTCCGTCCCCATTTCATAAAGGGATTGAAACGGTTTGAAGCTCGTCATCGGTCACCTTACGGTGAAATTGTTTCTCGCTGGGAATGGAAAGGGAAATGTGTGCATTATGAAGTTACAGTGCCCGCTAACAGTACAGCTACACTCACTTTACCTGACAAGGCCGAGAATGTACGGGTGGTGGAACTGGCGGCAGGAAGATATGAGTTTATTGTAAAGTGACCTTGTACTTCATTTATGCTTGCAAATATGTAATTAGCGGGTTTGCCACGTTGTTGTGGCATAACTCGCTAATTTTTATAGTCGGTATGTTAAGGGATGGCTTTTTCATTCTTATAGCCTGATCTTTCCCTCCAACCGTATATCTTCCGATGAAGCCCCTATCAGCAGCTTCACCGTTCCGGGTTCTACAACGAACATCTGCTTTTCTTCGTTCCAATAGCCGAGCTCCTCCTTGGGAACGGTAAGCGTCACTTCCCGGCTTTCACCAGCCTTGATGGGGATACGCTTGAAGGCGCGCAACTGCTTGGAGGGACGTTCCACTTTGGAGTCCGGATAGCTGGCATAGAGCTGCACAACTTCTTCCCCGTCGCGTCCGCTTGTATTCTTCACTGATACCGTCACGCGGATGTTCTTCTTGTCTTGCTTGACGGATTCAATCTTCTCGTATGCAAAGTCGGAATAGCTCAGACCATAGCCGAAAGGATAGAGCACCGGGCCCTGGTGGTACATATACGTGCGTCCGTTGCGGATGTCGTAGTCCATCATGTCGGGTAGGTCAGTGATGTCTTTCACCCACGTCTGTACGGTACGTCCGGCTGGATTCACCTTGCCGAAGAGTACGTCGGCCAGTCCGTTGCCCTGCTCCTGGCTGCAGTGGGTGATGTGGACGATGGCAGGCACGTGCTCCTGGCTCCAGTTGATGGTGTAGGGGAAACTGCTGACGAGCACCAGTATGGTATTGGGATTGGCTTTGAACACCAGCTTCACCAAGTCTTCATCGGGCAACATCAGCGATTTGCGGTCCACGGCTTCGCGGCCGTCACTGGGGACGGGAGAGAACTTCCAGTCCGCACGCGTGCCGTAAGGATGGTTTCCTACACATACGATGGCGATGTCGGCGGCTGCGGCTGCCTTTTCCGCCTGGCCCATGCGGTTGTCTTCGGCGTGGATGATTTCGGTTCCTTCTTTCACAGCATTGCGTATGCCACTCAGAATCGTTGTTTCGTAAGGCGGGGTACCACTATACCAATCTTGCACGATTTTGTCCGAATACGGGCCTATAACGGCTATTTTACGCAGCTTTCCGGCATCGAGTGGCAGGAGTTTTTTGTTTTTCAATAACACCACAGACTTGGCGGTGACTTCCCGTGCCAGCCTGTGGGCTTCTGCTGTCATGAAAGGCGGTGTCTCCGTACTGTTCTTTCCGATAGAGAGATAAGGGTTACGTGAGTTGTCCCCGTCCAGCAAGCCGAGCTTGAGGGCGACGAAGATGTTCCCGCGGATAGCCTTGTCGATGTCGACTTCGGTCAGTAATCCCTTTTCCAGCGCTTCCTTGACGTAAGGAACGTATGCGTCGAGAAATTGTCCTGTGGTGGCTTTTACTACGGCAGCGGCACCCTCCGCAAAGCTCGGAAAACTCTTGTGCGCTTCAATCAGCAGTTTCAGGGCACCGCCGTCCGTACAGATGATACCGTTGTTGCCCCACTGCTTGCGGGTAATCTCTTCGAGGCAGGGATGGATGGACATGGGGATGCCGTTCCAACTGTTGTAGGCGGCCATGAAGGCACGGCTGCCTCCCTCGGTGATACCTTTATAGAAAGGATAAGCGTAGTATTCATGGAACAGCCGCGTGTCGAAGTCGGAGGAAGTGCTGTCCCGTCCGTCCTCGTTACTATTAGCAAGGAAGTGTTTCATCAGAGAGGCAGTTTTCCAGTAGCGGGGATGATTGCCTTGCAGGCCGCGTACGCTGGCAATGGTGAGTTGGGCGGTGAGGAAAGCATCTTCTCCGAAACTCTCCTCGGTACGTCCCCAGCGCGGGTCGCGGGCAAGGTCGGCATTCGGAGCGCGCATCACGAGGGCATGACGCTTGTTACCGGTGGTCTGCATGTAGTAGCGGGCTTCTTCAGCGGCTTGTTCCGCTACTTTCTGCACCAAATCGGTGTCCCATGTGGAGCCCAGACCGTAGGACTGGGGGAATATGGTGGTGGGGCAGTCGGTAGGGACTACTTTCCCGTCTTCCGTTCTTTGGCGTCCACCCCACATGGCAGGACCGCCGAGGGTCAGCCCGTGCAGTCCTTCGTAGTGTCCGCAACGGGGAATGTTGAAGCGGGGGACACCGAGGTCGGTGGAAAGAAGGTTTATCTTTTCATCCAATGTCAGGATGGAGAGAAGATGTTCCACGCGCTGTTCGTCACTGAGCGTGGTATCTTGAAAGGCTTGTGTGTGTTGTGCGCTTGCCTGTAAGCCGAATAGCAGGGGCAAGGCGAGGAACAATAACTTGTTTCGCATGGGGTATTAGGGTTTAATGTGTTTGATATACCGGTTATGGGATTGATATCCGTTGTAACTGTCCGTCCTGCGGCAGGCAGAGCAATCCTTCAGCTTTCTTTTCGTCTGCCAGATACTTCTTCCACGTAATCTTGTCCCATTTCATCTGGTCTGTGCATTGTGCCACGGGGATATGGGGGATGGCCGAACCGTCCTTTACAAGAATGACGATGGGCAGGGTGCCGCACTCGATATGGTTCCATCCCGGAGCATACACCTTTCCGGTCTGGTAGTCTATCCATTTCTGCCGTCCGGGGAGGTAGACATCCCGTCCGCTGCCCTCTTCGAGCATGGGTGCCACGAGGAGGTTGGAGCCGAACATGTACTCGTCCTCTACCAGCCATGCACCCGGGTCGTCGGGATACTCCAGCAGCAGGGCGCGGAGCATCGGCCAGCCGTTCTCGGTGCACTCTTTGGATTGTGCATATACGTAGGGCATCAGTTTGTACTTCAGTTCGGCACAACGGCGGAAATAGTCTGTGAACTCTTTCCCGTAGTACCACGGTTCGGTGGGAGGTGCTCCGTGCACGCGGCTGTGGCTGGTGAGGAAGCCGAAGGGTAACCAGCGGCGGTAGAGGCTTTCGGGGCTTTGGGTCACGAAGCCGCCTATGTCATTGCTCCAGAAGCAGAATCCGCTCAGTCCGATGGAGAGGCCACTGCGGATGGTTCCCTCGAAACCGGTTTCGGTAGTTGCGGCATCACCGCCCCAGTGCAATGGGTAGCGTTGTGAGCCTGCCCATGCGGAGCGTGCCCAGATGATGTTTTCGCCGTGCAGCTTCTTGATGATGTCGGCCACGGTCTTGTTGTAGCGCAGGGGATAGAGGTTGTGTTCGTATAGTCCGCTACGGCCGTTGGCATAGATGGCATCCAGTGGGGCACCTTCGCCGAAGTCTACTTTGATGGCACCTACACCCATTTCAATCAGATTGCCGAGCTTCTCTTGATACCACTGCACGGTTTCGGGATTGGTGAAGTCCAGCACCACGTCCTCGTAGGGAAGCTGTCCTTTGCCGTTGCGTACGTACAGACCGCGTTCCACCAGCTCGGGGAAGAACTTATTCTTCGGGGTAAAGTAGGGGAGTTGCCAGAGGCAGGTACGGAAGCCTTGTGACCTTAGGTCGGTGAGCATCTGCCGGGGATTGTCGAAGCGGTCGGCGGCAAAGGCGTAGTCGCATTGCCAGTCCACGCCGAACCAGCCGGTATCGAAGTGGATGACGTCGCTCGGTATCTTGTTCTCACGCAGTTTCCGGGCTACGTCGCGGCCCTCTGCTTCGCTGAAGTAGGTGATACGGCTCATCCAAGTGCCGAAGCTCCACAAAGGGGGCATTTCGGGCCGTCCTACCAGTGCGGTGTATTCGCTCAGCATCTCCTTTGGCGAGCCCAGAAAGATGAAGATGTCCATCGCCTCGTCTGCCATAAAGAGTTTGGTGGCTCCGATGTAGGAGCGGCCGAAGTCGCAGGTCACGGGGGCGGAAGTGTGCATAAACATGCCGTAGCCACGGTTGCTGAAGAAGAAGGGGATGGGCTTGTACATATCTGGGGTTTCGGGCCCTTGTGGGTCGGTGACAAAGAGGTTGACCTTCTGTCCGGCTTTGTTCAGTGCGGTGGCGGACTCGCCGCAACCGTAGATTTTCTCGTTCGGCGCGAGGCTGAATACGGGATTGATGCTGCGTGAGTTGTCCGAGCCGCGCTTGATGAAGCTGAATGGAGGTACCTTGACCTGCGTGGAGTCGTTGTCGCTCCAGCAACGGGTCTGTGTCAGCAGGCGTCCGTCGGCGTCTTTCAGTACCAGGCGCCAGGGATAGTTCTGGATGAGCAGGCTGCCGTATCGGGAGGTGTACAGCGTACCTTTGTCCGTCTTCTCGGCTTTCCAGAAGGAGCGTCCGTCGGCAGGCTTTCCTATGAGCATGGGGTCGTCGGCATCTTCTTTCGGTACGATGGGCGAGGTAAGCATATGGATGCGGAGGGTACGTTCGCTGACCGGTTCGACGGTGAACGTCAATTGCGGATTGTTGTCGTAGGCCGTCTCCGGGAAGTCCAGCGACTGGAGGGGCTGGTGCAGGTAGGTGTTTGCATTGAATGCCTGGCGGGGCATCAGTTGCTGGCGTTTCCATTGGACAGTCCCCTTGCCGGTGGAGGTGTCGAACGATACCAGGCTGTCGGCAAAGAAATAGGTGTTGCTGAAGTCCAGAAAATCCTGGCTCATGTCTTTCGGCTGGGAAAGCAAGTATTGCACGCCGGCATTTGTTTTCAGTTGGGCATGTGCGGGCGGGATGGCAGTTGCTGCCAGCAGCATAAAAGCTGCCCCTTTCATCAGTTGTCTCTCTTTCATGATAAATATATGATTTACGGTTACTGTTTCGATGCCGTAAAAGTAGAGAAATCTGCACGGATGAAAGGGGTGGGTATGTTGCTTATGTAGGGCTGAAATGTTTATTTGGAAGCTTTCTTTCCGTAGAAACACATAAAATACACTCCGATAATCACAAACGGGATACTGAGCCACTGGCCCATGTTCAGCGTCATGCTGTCCTCAAAGTTCACCTGGTTTTCTTTCAGGAACTCGATGAAGAAGCGGAAGGTGAATATTTCCGTCAGGCAGAGTCCGAAGAAGAAACCGCGGTGATAGGGCAGGGAGGCTTCGGCCTGCACGGCGGTTGATTTCTGCTTGGTGGTGCTGAAGTCTGTTTCAAGTTTGGTTTCTTGTTTTTTCTGTCCGCGTTTGTATAGCCAGACCATCCCTAAGAAGAAGATGAAGTAGGCGATGGCTTCATAGAGCTGTGCCGGATGGCGGGGTAGCATGTCTTCTCGTTCAAAGATGAATGCCCAGGGTACGTCGGTCGGTTTGCCGATGATTTCGGAGTTCATCAGGTTGGCAAGGCGGATGCAGCAGGCGGTGATGGGGGTGGCAACGGCTATCATGTCGAGCACGTCCATGTAGTGCATCTTCGTCTTGCGGCAGTACATCCAGAGGGCGATAATCAGGCCCAGCGTGCCTCCGTGGCTGGCAAGGCCGGTGTAGCCCGTCATTTTCCAACTGCCGTCCGGCAGGATTTTTATGGGGAGAATCATCTCGAGGAAATGGTCCTGGTAGTAGGCCCAGTCGTAGAATATGCAGTGGCCCAGTCGTGCGCCTATCAGTATGCCGAAGAAGCAATAGAAGAAGAGAGGTTCGAATTTCTTTTCGTCTATTCTGCGGTCGCTATACTGGCGTTGCACGATGAAGTAGGCAAGAGCAAGACCGATAATCCATAACAGTCCGTAGTAGCGGATGGATATGCCGAAGAACTTGAACAGTTCGGGGTCGGGATTCCAGTTGATGGTGAGTAATGATAACATATTTATTGAAGAATTAAATTACTGAATTACGGGGTTGTTCGGGACAAAGGTATGAAATTATCTTGTTTGGCAGTTCATCGTGGCAGTTTATTTGAACTTCTCCGCCACCATCCTATACGTCGGCACCTCAATCCCTTGTTCCTCTGCAGCCGCAATCATGTCGAAAAGCAAGCCTTGTACTTCGCTCTCGTGTCCTTTTGCCATATCTTTCTGCATGGAAGCAGTGCTTTCGGGGGCGAGTTTGTCTATTACTTTGAGGTTATACTCTACTATGTCTTCTTTGAATTCTATATCCAATTTCCTACCCAAAGCTGCGCTCTCTTGTGATAGTCCGATGAAGGTATCGCGCACTTTGCCCGGTTTCTGAACTTCGCCCATAGGTACGTCGTAATAGGCTCCGGTGACGGCCATAGCAGAAATGAAGGACCACTTGACGAATGTGTCCCGGTTGATGTCGTCGGAGATTTCGGCTTTGATGCCGCTTTCCTGCAAATCGCGTTGCACGGCTTCCAATGTTTCACGGGAAACAATCGTGCTGCGGTGTGCTCCGTAGACGAGCCGGAAAATCTTTCCCATCTGCGTGATTTCTCCCCGTCCGGATACGAATCCTACGATGTAGATGCAGCCGTCGAGCACCGTGACGCCGGGGACCAACCGCTGGATACGGGGACCGGTTCCGTAAACATTCAGGATGGGGATTACCACTGTACGCTCGTGTGAGGCACGTTTGATGAGTTCCGTAATGGAGTCTACGGAATAACCTTTGACGCAGACGAAGATAACATCCGCTTTGCCTTGGAATTCTTCTGCGGTAAATGCCGCCACTTTCAGACAATGTTCACCTTTCAAATCGGAGTGCAGTTGCAGACCGTTCCCGCGTATGGCGGCAAGGTGTTCGCCACGTGCAATGCAAGTGACGTCTTTGCCGGATAATGAAAGAAAGGCGGCGATGCTTCCACCTACGCCGCCGGTACCTGCTATGAGGTATTTCAGATTACTGTTTGCCATTTGTTGTGTATGGTTTATTGAACGTAGTTTTCCTTTTCCATATAGTAAAGCCCTTCGCCCCGGTCACCGTTTTCCATGTCTTCCAGCTCTACTTTGAAGATACGGTAGGGAAGGTCTTTTTTGGGATGCTTGGGCATGTCTACTGTCAATAGATAGGCGTTGCCATATTCGTTGCTGTCGAAATATTCTTTTATTTCCTGCTTCATCAGCACGGGGACTTTCTCGCCGTCTATCCAGACGGTGACTTTCAGTTGCCCGGGCCGGGGAGCCATCTGGCATTCTCTGGCTTCTTTGTTTTGTTCTTGTTGCTCAATGTCACTCAGGTTTTCACCGTGTACCAATGACTCGGGCTTTGTTTCTTTCATCCATTGGTAGGTACGTGTCAAGCTCATGGGACGGACGTATATCTGATAAGTAGGCATGGCTCCGGGGATGCAGAAAGCACGCAGGCCATAAGCTTCCATACGATGATAACGTATGTCGAGTGTAGTGTCGCGGTCGGCGATGAAATCCCAGGCCCAGAACTCCAGGCGGTGTTCAGTCTCGGGCAGCCCGCTTTTCATGGCAATGTGCGCATAGGAGGGCAGATAAATAGAGGCTGCACTTTGATATTTCCCTTTGGGTATACGGGCCGTGTAATGCCCGTCTTTGTCGGTTATGGCTTCTATGATGTCATTGAACTGCGGGTTTTGCCACCAGACGCTGGCACTGTCTATCGGCTGTCCGTTGTAATCAGTCACCCGTCCGTGAATGGTTACCGAGTCTTGCTGTTGTGCATAAACGGCAGTACAGGACAATAAGAATAAAAGGAAGATAATCTGTTTCACAGTATTGTTATTGTATGGAGTTTATTAGAAAATGGCAATGTACAAAGAAAGTACATTGCCATCTGGAATGAATATCATTACACATTGAACCTGAAGTGCATGATGTCCCCATCCTGCACCACGTATTCCTTACCTTCCACACCCAACTTTCCGGCTTCGCGCACGGCTGCTTCGCTGCCATACTTGATATAATCCTCATACTTGATGACCTCTGCCCGGATGAATCCCTTTTCAAAATCCGTATGGATAACGCCGGCGCATTGTGGAGCCTTCCAGCCCTTGCGATAGGTCCATGCTTTTACTTCCATCTCTCCGGCAGTGATGAAGGTTTCGAGGTTCAGCAGGCTGTAGATAGCTTTAATCAAACGGTTGCAGCCGCTTTCTTTCAGTCCCAGGTCTTCGAGGAACATCTGCTTTTCTTCGTATGTCTCCAGTTCGGCGATGTCGGCCTCGGTCTGGGCGGAGATGATGATAAGTTCGGCATCCTCACCCTTGATGGCTTCACGCACCTGCTCTACGTACTGGTTGCCGCTGGCGGCACTGACGTCATCCACGTTGCAGACGTAGAGCACGGGTTTGGTGGTGAGCAGGAACATCTGCTTGGCACATTGTTCCTCGTCGTCGTTCTGTGGGATGACGGTGCGGGCGCTTTGTCCTTGTTCCAGGGCATCCTTGTAGCGGAGCAGGAGTTCGTACTCTATCTTTGCCGCCTTGTCGCCACCCACTTTGGCAATCTTCTCTACACGCTTGATGCGGTTTTCCACCGTGTCGAGGTCCTTCAGTTGCAGCTCTGTGTCGATGATTTCCTTGTCGCGCACGGGGTTCACCGAACCGTCCACGTGGACGATGTTGCCGTTGTCGAAGCAGCGCAGCACGTGAATGATGGCGTCGCACTCGCGGATGTTGCCCAAGAACTGGTTGCCGAGTCCTTCACCTTTGCTGGCGCCCTTCACCAGTCCGGCAATGTCTACGATGTCGCACACGGCAGGTACGATACGCCCCGGGTGAACCAGCTCGGCGAGCTTCGTCAGTCGTTCGTCGGGTACGGACACTTGCCCCATTTGGGCGTCGATTGTACAGAACGGGAAGTTTGCCGCTTGTGCCTTTGCGCTGCTCAAGCAGTTGAAAAGAGTGGATTTTCCTACGTTGGGAAGGCCCACGATACCAGCTTTTAATGCCATAGTGTTATCTTGTTTTTTAGTTATTGTTCAGTTAATTGGATGCAAAGATAGTGCAAACCGAAGGCAGAATGAAATGAACGCGTTCATTTTTTATGCTGAGGTGCAGCCTATCTTCACTTTTTTAAGCAAAGATAGTACTTACCGGGGAAAGTGGGTATGTTAATTTGCATTAAAAGCACGAGAGTAAAATGATAAATTGATAGTTTTGTCGCAATTATAAATTTAAGTATCATTCTATAAATCAATGCGATTATGAAAAACAAAGTAAGAAAAATTCTGATGATTTTCTCATGTCTCATCGGTCTGTCTTTTACATTATCTGCACAGAATCCTTATCTGCCGCTTTGGGAATTTATTCCTGATGGTGAGCCCTATGTGTTTGAGGATCCTGACTGTCCCGGCAAGTACCGTCTTTATATTTATGGTTCGCACGATAATCTCAAGTGGATGTATTGCGGACGTGACCAGGTGGTGTGGTCGGCACCCGTAGAGGACCTGACCCGTTGGAGATATGACGGCGTGATATTTAAAGTCAATGAGTTGCCCGAACTGTATAAACTGAATGCTGATGGAACCGACGACGTGCTTTTTGCCCCTGACGTGACAGTAACTACCGATGCCGATGGTAAGAAAACTTACTACCTCTTTCCGAATAATCAAGGTGGTGGACGCAATTCCATGATTGCCAAAAGCGACCGTCCCGATGGCCCGTTTACGGTATGCAACTGGCATAAGGAGCGTCCTCGCGAGACTTTCGGTTGTTTGGGATTCGACCCCGCAGTGTTTGTCGATGATGATGGACGTGTGTATGGTTATTGGGGATTTGGCATTTCGCATGGCGCGGAGTTGGACCCTGCTACCATGTGCACGGTAAAGCCGGGTACCGAAGTGGTGGAGAACATGATTTCAGGCTATCGGCAGGAAGGTATATTCCGCTTCTTTGAGGCATCCTCCATCCGCAAGATTGAGGATAAGTATGTGTTTATCTATAGCCGTACTACCGCTGAGGGTGAAGATGGCTTGCCGAACGCCAGCAACTATACGCTGGCATACGCTTATAGCGAGCATCCTCTGGGTCCCTGGACCTATGGCGGAACAATCATCGATGCCCGTGCGCGCGAGTATGATGAAAAAGGCAATGTGATAGCTTCGGCCATGCCCGGTGGAAATACGCATGGCAGTATCTGCAAGATAGGAGGGCAATGGTACGTGTTCTATCATCGCCAGATAGGTACTGATTGCTATGCACGCCAGGCTATGGTGTCGGCCATTGATGTAAAGGTGGAAAAAGGAAAAGGTGGGAAAGTCGTGATTTCGCGCGGGGAATTCAACTCTGAGGGTTTCCTTCTTGAAGGGCTCAATCCTATGCAGCGCATCTCGGCCGGGTTGGCTTGTTGGCACACCAATCCCGGAGGTATCAAAGAGGTCTATCCCCATTATGTCTACACGGGGTCTTACATCCGGCCTGTGTACCGGGATAATAATCCCTATGCCGGCGATAACAACCACAAAATCCCGTTCGCTCCGGTGGTGAATAATACAAGTGGGTCGATTGTAGGATATAAATACTTGAATATGAATGCCGTTCCGCGAGATAAGTCTTTGCAGATGCAGTTAAGGTTGAAGGCTGAAGATACCGACGGACGCATCCGCATCATGCTGGGTAGCCCTTGGACAACAAAAGGCGGTGTAGAGATAGGACTTGTGGATGTGAAGGCTGGCAGCACTTGCAGGGAGTTCTATGCTCCGCTCTCTATTCCGGCAAAGCTGCATAAGGGAAAGCAGCCGCTCTTCTTTGTCTTCGAATCAGAAACCGAAGGCCAGTCCATCTGTGAGTTTTATGATTTCCTCATGTTGGCACGCCCATAAGTCTTTATACTTATGGAGGCGGATACTTATCTTGTGAGACCTTCTAAATAGAGCTATTGTATTAGTTCACAGTACTGAACACTTTGTTACACCCCGTCGGAACAGATTGTTTCTCTTGTATGAAACGACTTGTTTCGACGGGATAAAACGATTTGTTCCGTTATAGGAAACACTTTGTTTCCTTATAGAGAACACTCTGTTCCATTATAGGAAACAAACCGTTTCCATAGTCGGAAATGAAATGGGGCATATGCTTCATTGATACCGCTATTACTTTTCCTCCTCGAATATTCGGTTGAAAACTTGCCGCAGTCGTCCTTCGTCTGCGATAATGGCTTGGAGCTTCTTCAGCTGTTCCGCATTCTTCCCCTCGGGAAACCAAAGCTTCAGATAACCGCCGGGTGCATACTTTGCCATGAGATGCTGATGGAACCGTTGGTAGTGCCACTCCTTGTCTGCGGCAGGATTCTGTTTCAATCCGTACTGCACGGTGCGGCGCAGGGTGATGTCCGGGTCGATGATACGGTCCGCTTCGGCAACAATCTTGCCGTAGATGCTACGAGGTTCGTGGTCTGTAGAGGCGCGGTGGTCTTCTACGGCTTCTTTCATGAGGAGGATTTCCGTGTCGGAGAACCATTGCCGCAGGGTAGAGTCCGCCATCAGTATCTCGCCGGAGACAAGGTGGTGGGTGGCGCGGTCGCGGCACAGTCCCGTGTCATGGTAGGCGGCAATGACGTATGCCAGGCGTTCGTCCGCTTCGGGATATTGCCGGGCGAGGGCAAGGCTTTCTTCGATGACGGTGCGGACGTGTGAGAGGTTGTGTGCTTTGTCAAACTCCTTGTAACGGGGGATGATTGCTGTCTCGATGTAGGTAATGAGGGGCTTGGGTATCATGTGGCATTCCTTTTTCGGGTAAAGGTACGAATAATAACCGATAGCTGAATAACGAGGAGCAGGGAATGGCCCATAATCAGGTACCGATTACTATCTGTCTGTTTACTTAATGTTCCAAAGACTGCTCGTAGCTTTTCCCGTTGGCGTCAGTCACCACGATTTTTATTTTCTTTGCTTTATCGCTCGGTTTTGTAGAGAAAAAGAAATAAGCATTCTTGTTAGCTTGGCGACCACGTTCCTTCATATCCTTTCCCTCTGTGACAGCTTTGCGCTGCAGGAAGAAATCATAATCAGGATCCATGCCTTTATACTGCTTCATTTCGCCTTTCAACTTCCCGTCTTCGTAGTATTCCACTTTCCAGCGGTTATCCCAATTCCATACCTTGACGCAGAGTTCGTCTTCATGGCCGGGTACTGTACCCACGGGATAGTAACGGAACTGATAGTCACGGTCATGTCCTAATGACTTGAAATAATTTGCAATTCCGTTCTTGCCGGATTCGAATACTTGGTAGCCAATAGGGGTACCGTCTTTGCTATAGATGCCGTCCCATAACCACCACGCGCCTCCGATGGAGGCGATATTGTACTCACGAATGTTGTTTCTGATTTGTGTGTTGCATTGTACATGAGTGTGACCACTGAGAATATCTACCTTATAACCCTCGAAAAGGTCGAGTAACTCGGCTACGCGTCCCAACTTGTAGTTCTCGTTATAGAAGTATGCCGGAGCATGCATGCAAACAAACAGATGAGCCCCTTTGGGGACGTACTGCAGATAGCTCTTCACCCAATTGAGCTGCTGATCATTGAGCCCCACTTCATACTTCTTGTTTCCTTTATAAAGGATATTGTCCAAAACGATATAATAGTCTTTTCCAGCATTGAACGCATAGTAAGTGGGTCCAAAGAAATGCCGATAAAGATGTGCACTGGCATCATCGTCGCTCACCTCCTTGTCGTGGTCGTGGTTGCCGATAACCGGATAGATGGGAATTTGGATCTTTGCTATCTCTTGCTTGATGTGGGGAAACATTTCCAGGTTATCCCATAAGATGTCGCCCAAGAAGATGGCGAAAGCAGGAATATTCTGGCTCATATATTCAAAGCCCACTAGCTTGAGGTCGGGGAAAGCTTCCGTTTCAAGCCGATGGAATGCGTTCTCTCCGCGCGGTTGTGTATCGGCTGCTGCCATCATGGCGTATTTGCCTCCTACTGTTCCCCAGCGATGGAGCTGGAAATCGTGGCTGTTCTCGTTCAGAGTCTTATAGAAGACGGGAGTACCCCCGTTGCAAGGAGCCATATAGCCTGAAGGTGTCACTACATAGATAAAGTGGGCCTTCTCATCAGCATCAATCATATAGCTTCCGTCTTCACTGGTAAGAGCGAATGCGGTGCCATCGGTTACTACAACTTTGGCCAGCCCCTTGCCGTCGGCCATGACTTTGCCTTTAATCTCTTTAGCTTCTGCCCCTATTGCCATAAGCAGCAATGCGGCGTAAAAAATGTTCTTTTTGTTCATTGCTTTTCTCTTTCAATTATTTGTTGTTTGAATTGAGAGCAAAAATAGGTGAGTGAAATTACTTCGTCGTTTCTATGGGGTTACGTTCAAGTTACATATGTCGGGCTCTCATCCGGTGTCATATCAAAATCACAGAAGTGACACAAGTCTGTAATACAGCATCCATTCTTTTGCAGCCGAAATTAAAATCATCATAGAAACTAATGAAAACAAGAATGATTAAATCCTTTGTGTGTGTATGTGGGCTGCTTGTTTCGTTGAATGTAGTCGCAGCTTCACTGAAACCCGTCAAAGGTAAAGTGGTGGACCGGTTCAATAATCCACTTCCCGGTGCTACAATTCAAGTGACCCATTCTCCCGAGAAAACCATTACCGATGTGGACGGCAACTTCAATTTTGAAACCATCGAAGACGCGGAACTCATCGTATCCTACATCGGCTTCCGTACCCTCAAGCTGAAGACTGCAGGGGAGAACTTCATTCATGTGGTACTGGATGAAGACTCACAATTGCTTAACGACGTGGTAGTGGTAGGTTATAGCACTAACAAGAAGGTTAATCTGTCAGGCTCGGTTTCTTCGCTTAACAGCGAGAAGCTTGCAAGCCGTCGAGTATCAAACGTATCTTCGGCTCTGCAAGGCATGGCTGCAGGTGTAACTGTCACTACACAGAGCGGTGAGCCAGGCGGCAATGGCGGTCATATACGTATACGTGGTATCGGAACCTTCGGTGGTGATAGTGCCGCCCCGTTGGTGTTGGTCGATGGCGTAGAAGGAACCATAGATGAAGTGGATCCTAACATCATCGAGTCAGTGTCCGTCTTGAAAGATGCTGCATCTGCATCCATCTATGGCTCACGTGCTGCCAATGGTGTCATTCTGGTGACTACCAAACGGGGTGGCAGTCAAGACAAGTTCAGCATATCCTATAAAGGATATTTTGGATTCCAAGGCGCAACGATGCTTCCTCAAAAAGTGGATGCATTGGAATATATGCAATTGGAAAATGTGGCAGCAGGTAACGACGGATCCGACCTGCCCTATAGTGATGAATATATAAGGGAATATGTGGCTGGCATGGCTACTGACCCGGACATCTATCCTAATACAGACTGGCAGGACTTGATTCTTACAGAAAACGGATTCAACCATGGGCATACGCTTACTCTGACTTCTTCATCAGAACGTATCAAGACACTTACTTCTATAGGGTATCTGGACCAGACGGGTATAGTGGTCAATTCCTCTTACCGTAAAATCTCTGTACGCAACAATATGGACATCAAGCTTAGCGACCGTCTGGACATGAAGTTTGACATACAAGTAAGCAATGCCAATAAAAATAGTTCTCCCTACGAAGGACATGCCTTCAATTATATGAACACCCGAACCCCGAACATTGTCAATCAATTTACTACTGGTCTTTATAATGGGGCAAATGGTCTGATGGGCAATAACCCCGTGCTGTTGTTGCGTGAAGGCGGTATTGTGAAAAACAATGTTATCCGTGCTACCATGGCGATGGCTCTGACCTATAAGATTCTCGATGGATGGAATGTGTCAGTTCAAGCCACTCCACGTTATATCACCAAGAATAACCATAACTATAAGAATTCTGTCACCACGTATGGTGACCCGGAAGGTACTACCAGCTTCAAGAGCGGCGAAACCTACAACTCGCTTACAGAATCGGCCTATCGTTACTTCTACTGGAACACACAGGCACTGACCAACTATGAGAAACAGCTGGATGACCACTACTTCAAAGTAATGGCAGGTATGGAGTGTCAGACCTATACAGAAAAGACTCTTTCTGCCTATCGTCAAGTATTCAACTTCCCTCAATATGACCAAATTGATGCCGGTAACATTGAGAACATGAACAATGGAGGAGGGGAGTACCAATGGGCCATCAACTCCTTCTTTGGCCGCTTGAATTACAACTACAAGGAACGCTACCTTGTGGAGGCCAATATCCGTACCGACGGTTCTTCCAGATTTGCAGAGGGTAACCGATATGGCGTGTTCCCTTCATTCTCTGCAGCATGGCGCATCAGCGAGGAACCCTTTATGGAATCTATACGCGATAGAGTGGATAATCTGAAATTACGTGCCTCTTGGGGCAAACTGGGCAACCAGAATATCGGAAGTTCCTATTATCCCACTACTCAGCAACTCTCTACGGGCTCTATATCTATGGGAGGTAATCTTTACACGACCTCTGCTGTTACCTCGCTCTCCAATAGGGACCTTACATGGGAGACTTCTACCATGACTGACTTAGGCATAGATCTTTCACTGTTCGGCTGTATCAACATCACTGCCGACTGGTATAGGAAGATAACGGATGGTATCCTGATGAAGCTGGACATCCCCAACCACATTGGTATGGGTGCTCCCTTCCAGAATGCCGGCAAGGTAAGAAACCAGGGATGGGAGCTAAGCGTAGGCTACAGCAAGAAGCTGACGAGGGACTTTTCGCTGGATGCCGCCCTTACGCTGAGCGACGTGAAAAACACCATCACCGACATGCGGGGCACAAGCAGCACAAGCGGTGATATTCGTAACCAAGAGGGGTCTTCCATTAACTCCATTTACGGATTGATATGCGACGGTTTCATCAATTCACAAGAAGAAGCGGACGAAATCAATGCCAACTGTCCCCAATTCGGTACAACCGTATATCCCGGTGACCTGAAATACCGGAATGTCAGCGGAGACAACAAAATTACTACAGATGACAAGACGATTATCGGAAGTACAGTTCCACGCTATAGTTATAGCTTTAATTTAGGAGTGGGATACAAAGGAATTCGTCTTTCGGCTTTCTTGCAAGGAGTTGGCAAGGCCGACGGTTATCTCAATTCCTACTACGTGATGCCTTGCTATCAGGGAGGAACCTACCGCAAGGAACACCTTGACTATTGGACGGAGCAGAATCATGATGCATCCACGCCTCGCCTCTCTTATAAGAGCAGTAACAACACCTATACATCATCCTTCTGGATGAAGAGTGCCGCTTACCTGCGTCTGAAGAACCTGCAGCTGGGTTACGACCTGCCCTCCAAGTGGATGAAAGCCATCGGACTGAAGTCTGCCTACATTTATGCCAATGCTGAGAATCTCTTGACTTTTACTGACTTTTGGGATGGCTATGACCCCGAAGTCAACTATAACGCATCAGCAACAGATGGGGTATCTCTGGGTGCGGCAAACAATTATCCCCAGACGAAAGCCTTCACTTTTGGCGTTGACATCAAATTCTGATTAGCCGGAATAGGGAAACCGTCTGTATTCAAGAAGACATAAAAAGAAAAAATGATATGAAACGAAACAATATTTATACAGCACTCCTTTCGCTGTCTCTATTAGGTCTCGGTGCTTGTTCACTCGACCTTGAACCACTCACTTCACCGTCTTCTTCCTCTTATCCTTCGAGTATGGAAGAGGCGAATTTCGGTTTGAACGCTGTTTACTCATCTCTGACAGCTTATAGTGCCAGCACCACCACCTGGTGGAAGGTGACAGACAATATTACCGATATTGGTGCTACACGTGTCAACACGGCTATGTATACGGAATTAATCACCTCCGGAGCTTCTGCTGAAAACGCGGTGGCAAACAAGCTTTATAATTGCGTGTATAAGACCGTGGCACGTATCAACCAGCTTCTCGATGCGCTGGATAATCTGCGTGGCACAGCCTCTGATACGGATATAGAGAGTATACGGGCAGAGCTGCTGTGCATACGGGCATTCTGTTATGATCAAGCTTGCCAGCACTATGGAGACTTGCCGTATGTGGTCCACACAGCGGGTATAAATGACAGCCAGACCCCACGTACACCGAGAGAGACCATTGTAGAGAATCTGCTTTCGGATCTTAGCGACGAGTGTTTGGCTAACCTTCCACTCCGCCATAAAGCAGAAAGCTATGGCAGTGCACGCATCGGACGGGTAGCAGCGTATGCGTTACGTGCCCGTATTGCCTTGAATTGGAAAAAGTATGACTTGGCTGCCAGTTCGGCCAAACAAGCCTTGAATTTGGCTAAGGAGGCAGGCTTTGAATTGGAATCCATCAATACACAGTATTGTGGAGAAAGTCATGAGGCAGGAGAGCCAACCGGTCAGACGGCTCTGTTTGGTTATGACGGTGAGGCAAGCAATGAGTGGCTCTGGTCCGTGCAGTATGATGCGGTAATATCCAGTAATAAAACCAAGGAGGCATATTACATGGCTCCACGTACACTGGGAGGATGCGCCTATTTTGGTCCTACACAAACATTTGTTGATATGTTTCAATGCAAGGATGGCAAATCGATTACGGAATCTTCTCTGTATGACTGGCAGAACCCTTGGCAAAACCGGGACCCTCGTCTGGATCTTTTCTGTTTGCGACCTGGTTCACGCATATTCAATCTAGAATTCCAGACTTCCACTACCAGTAAAAAGATTCACGACTATAGCACGGGCAAGGACGTGACAAACATGGAGTCACAGGGAACCAAGGGCGTATACGGTGCCAATGGCACTAAAGGTCCTGCTGGATATCTCTGGAGGAAATATTTGGATATAGCCGAGTTGGAAAGAGCTGCAATCTCCAACCATGAAACCAGTGATCTTAATTGCGGCTTGATGCGTTTAGCAGAGGTTTATCTAATAGAGGCAGAAGCCAATATTGAAATGGCTGATGGCAATCTGGAGTTAGCACGAACGGACATCAATATAATTCGTAATCGTGTAGGAATGCCCGATGTGGTAGTTACTTCGCAGAGCGGACTCCGAAAGGCATTACGTTACGAACGTACTGTTGAACTTTGTAATGAAGGTTTTCGTTGGTTTGATCTCCGTCGTTGGGGTATGGCTTCTACAGTGATGACAGGTAAGATTTATGCTCCCAATCAAAAAGGGCTTATGTCCAATGCCAAGCCTTCATTTGATGACAACTGGCATCCGGCATATTCAGAGGGTAGTTCTTGGGATGGGAAAGCACTGAATCTCCGTGTGTATAACACGATGAAGTATATCAAAGGAAAGGATGAACTTTGGCCGCTTCCCCAAAGTGAGATTGATACAAACAGTGCCATTATAGAAAACAATCCAGGATACTAATCGTGTAAGGTTATTGGTATCTGACGGAAAGGATTTGTTTTTCAAGATATAATAAAAGAGCCGGAATGTGCGAATCATTCCGGCTCTTTTATAAAAGGTTTCGGTTATTGTTGTTAGGAATAAGATTTCTTACTTTAAGAGAGAGTTTGTCAATTACATGTTAGGGTTGTCCATGATTACTGTCATCTCGGGAACCAGTATGTATTCGCCTTTCTTGTTGTTCCATTTGTAGTATGTGGTAGTCATCGTCTTGCCTTGGTATGCATAGCGGATGCACATGTCCTTGCCCCATGTATTCTTGGTGCTGTTCCATTTCAGGGCTTCGCTTTCCGTCATGCGGTTCTGGTCGTCGTACTTATAATTGTACTTCATATAGTTGGCAAGCGTGTTTCCGTCCATCTTGTATACGGTCTCTGCCACTTTCATGCCATTTACTTCTTCCGAATTGTAAATGAGGTTGCTCTTATTGTCGGCTGAGGCATTTAATCCGCAAACTAAGAGAAGTGCTGAAACAATCACTGTTTTTAAAGATACTTTTGCTTTCATGGTTTTATGTCTTTTTTAGTTTAACTTTCTATTTTCTATCAATATGTCATTGATTTCGCTGCAAAGGTACGTATTAAATTGACATAAATATAAATATCATATTAAATTTTATCAATATGTCAGTAGTGAGGGCTTCGGTATGCTTTCTTTTTGGCAAGATTGGTGAATAAAAAATATCCGGCAGTGAGGTTGCCGGATATTCTGATGAGCAAACTGTATTTCGAAAGGATTGCTTCTGTTGCTTTCTGATTGTAAGTTAAATAAAGTTATTGGGTGGTTTAGTGTGCCTGCAACCAGTTGTTTCCCCACCCACAATCGGCTTTCAGAGGTACTTGCATGCGATATGCTTGCTCCATCTCTTCGATTACGATTTTCTGTACAAGTTCCTTTTCAGCCTCTGGAACGCTGAAATTTAGTTCGTCATGGACCTGTAAAATCATCTTTGCTTTCAGATTGTAAGCTTGGAAGCGCTGATAGATGTGTGCCATCGCTACTTTTATGATGTCGGCGGCACTTCCCTGGATGGGGGCGTTGATGGCATTCCGTTCGGCATAGCCCCGTACCACCCCGTTTCTTGAGTTGATGTCCGGCAGGAAGCGCTTGCGGTGGAAGATGGTTTCCACGTAGCCCTGCTCGCGTGCCACCTGGATGCTTTTGTCCATATACTCCTTCACTTGCGGGTAGGTTTCAAAGTAGCCGTCTATCAGCTCTTTGGCTTCTTGGCGGGAAACGCCCATGCGTTCGGCAAGCCCGAAGACGGAGATGCCGTAGATGATGCCGAAGTTTGCCGTTTTTGCCTTGCGGCGCATGTCGGCGGTTACGTCGTTTATGTCTATCTTATATATCTTGGCAGCGGTGGCGGCGTGGATGTCGTGTCCGCTGAGGAAGGCTTCTATCATGTTCTTATCTTCGCTGAGGTGTGCCATGATGCGCAGCTCTATCTGCGAGTAGTCGGCAGAGAAGAACTCGCAGCCGGTGTCGGGGATGAACGCCTTGCGGATTTCCTTTCCGTCTTCGTCGCGGATGGGGATGTTCTGCAGGTTGGGATTGCTGGAGCTGAGGCGTCCGGTAGCGGTCACTGCCTGGTTGAAGGAGGTGTGGATGCGTCCCGTGCGTGGGTTGATGAGCTGGGGTAGGGCATCTATATAGGTGCTCAGCAGCTTCTTCAGTCCGCGGTATTCCAGTATCTTCCCGATGATGTCGTGCTTGCTGCGGTAGCTCTGCAGCACCTCTTCGGAAGTGACGTATTGTCCGGTCTTGGTCTTTTTGGCCTTCTCCACGATTTTCAGCTTGTCGAAGAGCACTTCGCCTACCTGCTTGGCGGAGCTGATGTTGAATGTCTCGCCAGCCATCTCGTAGATTTCCTTCTCAATCTCCTGCAGACGGACGGTGAAGTGTTGGGACGATTGCTTCAAGGCTTCCGTGTCGAGCAGCACTCCGTTGCTCTCTATATTGACAAGTACGGGGACGAGCGGCATCTCTATTTCGTAGAACAGATGTTCGGCACCTTGCTCCTTCAGTTCCTTTTCCAGCACGTTTTTCAGTTTGAGGGTGACGTCCGCATCCTCGCAGGCATAACGGTAGACATCTTCGGGTGGAAGGTCGCGCATGTTCTTTTGGTTTTTGCCTCGCGCTCCAATTAGCTCATCGATGTGGATGGTCTGGTAGTGCAGGTAGATTTCCGCCAGATAGTCCATGTTGTGTCGCAGTTCGGGTTGAAGCACGTAGTGGGCAAGCATGGTGTCGAAAAGTTTGCCTTTCACCTGGACGCCGTAATTTTGGAGGATAATCATATCGTACTTGATATTTTGTCCCACCTTCATGGATTTCTCGTTTTCGAAGAGGGGACGGAACTCGTTTACAATTTTTAAGACTTCCTCTCGTTCGGCGGGAACGGGTACGTAGTATGCACGGTTTTCGGCATCGCTGAAGCTCATTCCTACAAGTTCGGCGTCCATTGGCTCGGTTCCGGTAGTCTCGGTATCTATTGAGAGAATTTCGCTTGTAAGTAACTTTTGAATAATTTCTGCTCTTTTATCTTCTGTATCAATGAGTTGGTAGTCTACATCGAGCATTTCTAACCGCGTCAGGTTTGAATTTTCAGAAACGCCCGTCCCCTCGCCCGCAAAATTTGCAAACAAATCGCCTTGAATCGGGGCGCTGTTTTCGGGAGTGGAGGTTTGCGGCTGGGCAAACAGAGTCCCGGCAAAGAGGTCGGGTACCGGAGAGGTTGGAGTAGGGGAGGACGAATTGCCGCTTCCCTTTTTGAGTACCCGATCGATGAGTGTGCGGAATTCCAACTCCTCGAAAATCTTGCGGAGTTCCTCTTCGTTCGGTTCTTCGCGGACGAGCGAATCCATGTCGAGCTGAATGGGAACATCTGTTTTGATGGTGGCAAGGAATTTGGAGAAGGTTATCATCTCGCGGTTGGTTTCCACTTTCGTTTTCAGTGCGCCTTTCAGCTGGTCGGTATGTTCCAGCAGGTTTTCGATACTGCCGAATTCGGCAATCAGTTTCTGTGCGGTTTTCTCGCCCACACCCGGACAGCCGGGGATGTTGTCGGAAGCATCACCCATCAGTCCCAGCATGTCGATGACCTGCTCGGTGGTCTGTATGTTGAACTTGGTTTTTACTTCTTCGGTACCCATCACTTCGAATCCGCCGGTGTGCTTGGGGCGGTACATGAAGACGCGGTCCGATACCAGTTGCCCGTAGTCCTTGTCGGGAGTCATCATATAGGTGGTGATGCCCTGCCGTCCGGCTTCGGTGGCGAGCGTGCCTATCACGTCGTCGGCTTCGTAGCCGGATACTTCGAGGATGGGAATGCGGTAGGCGCGGATGATGTCCTTTATAATAGGTACGGAAAGGCGGATGGCCTCGGGTGTCTCCTCGCGCTGTGCCTTGTATTGCTCGTAGGCCTCGTGGCGGAAGGTGGGGCCCGACGGGTCGAAGGCTACTCCTATGTGTGTGGGATTCTCTTTTTTGAGCACTTCTTCCAGGGTGTTTACAAAGCCCAGAATGGCCGAAGTGTTGAATCCTTTTGAATTGATTCTCGGGTTCTTGATGAACGCGTAATAGGCTCGATATATCAGTGCATAGGCATCGAGCAAAAACAGTTTATCGATTGAATTCATACATTTAATCCTTTTTTTCATGGTAAAAGTACAAAAAAATACCGTATTAACCGTTTTATTACTATTTTTGTAGGCAAATAGCGATGCATGGACAACTCATCATTGATAAAATCTCCGATTTCTGAGGAATTGGAGGACTTCAAGAAGCTTTTTGAAAGTACCCTCTCCAGTTCCAACCTTTTGCTGAACAGCGTAATTGCGCATATCCGGCAGAAGAACGGGAAGATGATGCGCCCCATTCTGGTGCTTCTGGCTGCGAAGCTTTTTGGCAAGGTATGTCCTGCAACCCTGCATGCTGCGGTTGCGTTGGAACTTCTTCATAATGCCAGCCTTGTGCACGATGATGTAGTGGACGAAAGTACTGAACGCCGTGGACAACTCTCCGTTAATGCCATTTTCAATAATAAAGTAGCCGTACTGGCAGGCGATTATCTGCTTGCAACAGCGTTGGTGCAAGTGGGCATGACCCGTAACCATGACATTATCGACATCGTCTCCTGCCTGGGGCAGGATTTGGCAGATGGTGAACTTCTGCAGCTTTCCAACGTCAGCAATCTCCATTTCTCCGAGGAAGTCTATTTCGACGTTATCCGCAAGAAGACGGCCGTGCTCTTTGCAGCTTGTACGAAGGCGGGCGCTCTCTCGGTGGGAGCCAGCGATGAAAAGGCGGAATCTGCGCGTCTGTTCGGTGAATATATCGGGCTTTGTTTTCAGATAAAGGATGATATTTTCGATTACTCCGAGAGCAAGGAAATAGGCAAACCTACCGGAAATGATATGGTGGAGGGGAAGTTGACTCTGCCTGCGCTTCATGTGCTCAATACCGTGAAGGATAAAACAGCGGAAGAAATTGCCGTAAAGATAAAGAATGGGGAGGCAACGCCTGGCGAAATAGCCCATTTAATCGAATTTACCAAGCAGAATGGTGGTATAGAGTATGCTTCGCAAGTGATGTATGACTATAAGGAAAAGGCTCTTTCTTTGCTGGCTTCTTTGCCCGATACGGAGGTAAAAGTAGCGCTAGCCGGGTATCTGGATTATGTGGTAGAACGGGAAAAATGACGGACTGTTTCCAGTTGATAATATGAGAAAGCCTGATGGAACCCACTCCATCAGGCTTTATTTATAGGTAAATGCAGCTTCCTCTTAAAAGAATTTCATTTCCTCGCCCTTGATTTCCGAAAGCAGCAGGTTGGCAAGACGACTGGTTCCCAAGCGGAACAGTTCGTTGTTCAGCCATTCTTCGCCGAGCACTTCCTTGACGATGGTGTAATAAATCAGTGCATCGTTCACGCAGTTGATTCCTCCTGCGGGCTTAAAGCCTACCTTGATACCCGTCAGCTCGTGATATTCCTTGATGGCCTGGCACATAACCAGGGCGGCCTCCGGCGTGGCGGCAGGCTGCTGCTTGCCGGTGGAAGTCTTGATGAAATCGGCACCCGAATACATGGAAAGGATGGATGCTTTTTTGATGTTCGAAGCCGTCTTCAAAGCTCCGGTTTCGAGGATTACCTTCATGTGGTGCTCTTTGCAGGTTGCTTTGAGTTCTTGTATCTCCTCGCACATGCCTTCATAGTCTCCCGCCAGGAACTTGCCCACCGAAATAACGATGTCTATTTCATCGGCGCCTTCCATCAGTGCCATGGCAGTTTCTGCCACTTTCACTTCAATGAAAGTCTGGGAGGAGGGGAAACCTGCTGATACACAAGCTATTTTTACATCTTCCACTTCCAGCGTGTCTTTTACGACTTCTGCAAAATTGGGGTATACACAGATGGCTGCCACATTCTTCAGGTCGGGGAACTCTTCGTCGAATTTATTCACTTTCTGGGTGAATTTCATGACGCTTTCATCGCTGTCTTCACTCTTCAGGGTGGTAAGGTCAATGCAGTTGAACAGGAATTTCTTTACCTCCGGTGTATTGTTTGCCGGTACTTTCTCTGCAATGATTCTGGCAGCTTGTGCAGCTATTTCTGCATCATCCAGTTGGGTGTTGTACTTTGCCAGGGCGGCGTCATACTTACTCTGGGTAGGCTCATTCTTCTCCATGGTTTTTCAATTTAGGATTATTGATATGTCTTGTCTGGTCACGTCTGGTTTTCTTCTCGAAGTTGCGGCAGAAGGCGTCTGTCAGGTTCACTCCGGTCTGGTTCGCAAGGCAGAGAAGTACCCAAAGAACATCTGCCATCTCATCGTCGAGATTGTCTTTTTCTCCTTTCTTGAAGGATTGGTCGCCATACTTGCGTGCCATGACGCGGGCGAGTTCGCCCACTTCTTCGGTCAGTATCGCCATATTGGTGAGTTCGCTGAAATAGCGCACTCCGTATTCCTTTATCCAGGAATCCACTTGTTTCTGTGCTTCTTCTAACGTCATTATTCCTTGTTTTTTGTATCTATACAGATGGTCACGGGACCATCGTTCATCAGTTCTACTTTCATATCGGCACCAAATTCGCCGGTACCTATTTCTTTACCTAATGCTAAACTCAGTTCCCGGCAGAATTGTTCGTACAGCGGGACGGATATTTCCGGCCGTGCTGCCCGTATGTAGGAGGGACGGTTGCCTTTCTTGGTGGAGGCGTGGAGGGTGAACTGGCTGATAACCAGTATCTCGCCGTCTGCTTCAAGAATGGATTTGTTCATTACGCCGTTTTCGTCATCGAAAATGCGCAGGTTGACTATCTTCTTGCAAAGCCAGTCGATATCTTCTTTTCCATCGGATTCTTCGATGCCTACGAGTATCATGAGGCCCTTTCCAATGGAGGCTTTGCAGGTTCCGTTGATGGTGACGGAAGCGTGTCCGGCACGTTGTATCACTACTCTCATGTTATTCTTGTCTTTTTGAGGGAACAAAGTTACGAATTAATTCGTTGTGTGCATGGCTTTACAGACGGATTTATCAGTTATTATTTCTCTGAGAAATAGGTCTGGATGATTTTGGCTTTCGCTTCTCCCACCACGGCGGCAAGCTCCTCGGCAGATGCTTCGCGGATACGCTTCACGCTTTTGAACTCCTTGAGCAATGCGCTTTTCGTCTTTTCGCCGATGCCTTTTATCTCGTCCAGTGCAGAGGCAATCTGCCGTTTGCTGCGCTTGTCGCGGTGGAAGGTAATGGCGAAGCGGTGCACTTCATCTTGAATCTGCGTCAGCAGTCGGAAGAGGGGGGTGTTCTGTTTCAATCCGATGGTCTGGGGAGGGTAGCCATACAATAGCTCGGAAGTGCGGTGTTTGCCATCTTTGGCAAGTCCGGCGATGGGGATGTTCAGGCCAAGCTCGTCTATCGCCTCTTTTACGGCGCTCATTTGCCCTTTTCCGCCGTCGGTGATAAGAAGGTCGGGCAGGGGTGCTTTCTCTTCTATAGCGCGCTGATAGCGCCGTTTTACGACCTCTTTCATGGAGGCATAGTCATCCGGTCCCTCTACGGTCTTGATATTGTACTTGCGGTAATCCTTCTTGGAAGGTTTCCCCTTGACGAAGACCACGCACCCGGCCACGGGGTCGGAACCCTGGATGTTGGAGTTGTCGAAACATTCTATCTGCATGGGCAGGCGGTCCAGGTGCAGCTCTTGCTGTATTTCTTTCAGCAGGCGCACGGTCCGTTGCTCCGGATTCAGCTTTTCGGCTTGCTTCAGGCGGTCGGCTTTGTACTGCTTCACATTGAGGATGGAGAGTTCCAGCAGTTTCTTTTTGTCTCCCCGTTGCGGGATGGTAAAGACGACATCTTTCAGCTCCATATCCAGCTCAAAAGGCACGATGATTTCACGAGAAAGGCTCTTGTATCTTTCCCGCATTTCGATGATGCCGAGAGAGAGCAGTTCTTCTTTGCTCTCATTCAATCGTTTCTTGTATTCAAAGGTGAAAGCCTGGTTGATGGCACCGTTCGTAATGTGCAGGTAGTTGACGAAAGCGGACTTTTCATCGCTGTCTTCTTCGATGGAGAACACGTCGATATTGTGCAGCACGTTGCTTACCACTTCCGATTTCGCCCGGTAGTTTTCCAGCAGCAGGTATTTCTTCTTTATCTTCTGTGCTTCTTCAAACTTCATTTCGGCTGCCAGTTCCTGCATTTGCTGGAAAAGCATCCGTTCTATCTCCTGGGTATTCCCTTTGAGTATTTCCTTGATTTCAGCGATGTTTTTCAGATACTCTTCCTGGCTTTGCTTCCCGATGCAAGGTCCTGCACAGTTCTTGATGTGGTATTCCAGGCAAACATTGAACTTTCCGGCACGTATGTTTTCCGGAGAGAGGTTCAGGTGGCATGTACGCAAAGGGTACAGATGCTTGATGAGGTCGAGTAATGCGTACATGGAAGGTATATGGCTGTAAGGGCCATAATAGGAGGAACCGTTACGGATTATCTTCCGGGTTCTGAATACGCGTGGAAAGTATTCGTTCTGCACGCAGATGCTGGGATACGTCTTGTCGTCTTTCAACAGTACGTTGTAGCGAGGCTTGTATTTCTTGATAAGATTGTTTTCCAGCAATAGCGCGTCTTCTTCCGTATTCACCACGATATATCGGATATCTGCAATCTTGCTGACCAGCACCCTCGTCTTTCCCGGTTCGTGCTCCCGGTTGAAGTAGGAAGACACTCTTCGCTTCAGATTCTTTGCCTTTCCTACATATATAATAGTCCCTTCGGTATTCAGATATTGGTAAATACCGGGACTTTCGGGAAGGTTGGATACAATCCCTTTGAGGTAGTCGTTAGTTCTGAGTTCTTCCATAATACCGACGTTTCACCACAGATTACACAGATTAGCGCAGATTTCTATTCGATAAAACTGTGTTTTGTGGTGGATAAATAATCTGTGTTAATCTGTGTAATCTGTGGTGAAATATGAAATGGCTAAAGCGACAGCACAGCCTCCACTTCCACATCATCTCCAAACACATCCTTGCCATGAAGCTCTTTCAGCTCGATGATGAAGTTTACATACACTTTCTTGGGGTTCATCTGTTTCACCAGTTTGCAGGCGGCTTCCATTGTTCCACCGGTTGCCAGCAAGTCGTCGTGTAGCAATACTACATCGTCTTCATTGATGGCATCCTTGTGCATCTGCACGGTGTCTTTGCCATATTCTTTATCATAGCTTTCTTCAATGGTTTCTGCAGGAAGCTTTCCCGGCTTGCGGATAGGTACGAAGCCTGCCCCCAGTCTGGTGGCGAGAATGGGGCCCATAATGAATCCTCTTGATTCTATACCCACTACTTTGGTGATGCCTTTGTCTTTATACATCTCGTATAGTGTGTCCGAGAGTTCCTGCAAGGCGGTAGGCTCCTTGAACAAGGTAGTTACATCGTAGAATAGAATTCCCGGAATGGGGAAGTCGGGTATTTCTCGGATGCTTTTGGTAAGAGTTTCTTTGCTCATAATCAGTTTATTTAATACGTTTATTGAATTCTTTGTTTCACGTGGAACTTTGCGCTCTATCGTCCGCAAAGTACCAGTAGCACGTTGATGTCGCTTGGAGATACTCCCGGAATCCGACTCGCTTGGGCTATTGTTTCCGGATCTATCTTCATCAGCTTCTGTCTAGCTTCGGTAGAAAGGGATTGAATGGAATTATAGTCAAACTTACCTTTTATCTTGATGCTTTCCAATCTTGCCAATTTATCCGCAATAATCCGTTCGCGTCCGATGTATCCCTCGTACTTGATGAGTATTTCTGCAGCTTCTACAATTTCTTCCTTTCTATCGGATATTTTATCCAGTTCTCGTTTAAAGGCACTGACGTGTTCGGCAATGTTCTCAATCGTTATCTGCGGACGGTTTATCAAATCTATCAATTTGCATCCCTGGCGCAGTGGAGTTGTGCCGAGCTGCTCCAATACCGGATTGATTAATGCCGGTTTCATCGAGTAATTCCGCGCGAAGTCTATAATTCGGTTCACGGCTTCACGTTTTTCTGTCAGCAGCTTGTACCGCTCTTCCTTGGCGAGTCCCAGCTTCCAGGCTTTTTCCGTGAGTCGCATGTCCGCATCATCCATACGGAGCAGGATGCGATATTCGGCACGGGAAGTAAACATACGGTAAGGCTCGTCCACACCTTTTGTTACCAAGTCATCGATTAAAACGCCGATATATGCTTCATCCCTTGCAAGGGTGAACGGTTCTCCGCCGTGGCAATTGATGTGGGCGTTGATACCTGCCATGATTCCTTGTCCAGCTGCTTCCTCGTAACCGGTTGTTCCGTTTACTTGTCCGGCAAAGAACAGATTCTTTATATTCTTCGTTTCCAGCGTATGTTTCAGTTGGGTGGGGTCAAAGAAGTCGTATTCGATGGCATAGCCCGGGCGGTAGATGACGAGGTCTCTGAACGCCGGTATCTTTTTCAATGCTGCAATCTGGATATTCATGGGCAATGAAGAAGAGAATCCATTCAAGTAGAGCTCTTGGGTTGTTTCCCCTTCGGGCTCCAGGAAAAGCTGGTGCTGCGGTTTGTCGGGGAAAGTCACAATCTTGGTTTCTATACTGGGGCAATAACGTGGGCCGATACTTTGGATTTGTCCGTTGAAAAGGGGGGAATCCGGCAGCCCTTCCTGCAGAATCCGGTGTACCTCTTCATTGGTGAAACAAGTCCAGCAAGGGAGCTGTTTCAAATGGCGTACATGAGTATCCATGAACGAGAACTTGTGGAAGTCACATTCTCCATCCTGAATTTCCATGTCCTCATAGTGCACGCTGCGTCCGTCTATACGTACGGGGGTTCCCGTCTTCATGCGTCCGAAGGTGATGCCGTGTTTGGCGATGGACTCGGTTAATTGGTAGGATGCAGGTTCTGCCATACGTCCACCCGGGAGCATGGTACGTCCCACGTGCATCAGTCCGTTGAGGAAAGTTCCTGCGGTGAGTACTACACATTTGGTATGGAACGTTACTCCCCATAGTGTTACTACTCCCGTAATTTCACCGTTTTCAACGAGGATTTCCTGCACGGTATCCTGCCAGATATGCAGGTTGGGGATATTTTCCAGAATTTCTCTCCATGCCCAGATAAATTTGTTGCGGTCGCACTGTGCGCGCGGGCTCCACATAGCGGGACCTTTGGAACGGTTCAGTATACGGAACTGTATGGCTGTCTGGTCTGTCACCAATCCCATATATCCTCCCAAGGCGTCTATTTCGCGTACTATCTGTCCTTTGGCGATGCCTCCCACTGCCGGGTTACAACTCATCTGTCCGATTTTGTTCATATCCATTGTGATAAGACAAGTCTTCGAACCCAGGTTTGCAGCAGCGGCAGCGGCTTCGCATCCTGCGTGTCCGGCGCCGATTACAATAACGTCATACTTAAACTCCATTCGTTCAGTGTATTTTAAAACTGTGCAAAGTTACGAAAAAAGTTGTATGCCGGGACGTGTCATATCTTAAAATCCGGATATATCTTCTTTGGCATTGCTTATATTTCCGTATCCAGTATCATACTTATTGCTTGGAATGCTTAGGCTATAGACATATTGCTTGTGTTTAGCTTAAAATACAATCAAAATGAAGCTTTTTGAATACTATTACTTTTCTTTTTGAAAAAGATACATACCTTTGCAACGTTTGGATATTAAAAAGTGTTTTGATTGACTAATTTTAAGGAAGAGAAGCATGAGAAAGAAATTCTTCTTGTTAATCATTGTCTGCCTGGTTATGGGGGCGGGAGTGATGGCTCAGACGTCTACGGTCTCGGGAACAGTATTTGCCGAGGACAACAATGAGCCGATTATTGGGGCATCGGTATTGGTGAAGGGCACAACGCTGGGGGCCGTGACCGATATCGAAGGTAAATTTACAATCTTGAATGTGCCGGGCACGGCAAAGACAGTGATTGTCTCTTTTGTAGGTATGCAGAAAGTAGAAGCTGCCATAAAGCCTGCTATGAAGGTGGTGCTGAAATCGGATTCGGAACTGTTGGATGAAGTGATGGTGGTGGCTTACGGCACGGCCAAAAAGAGCAGCTATGCAGGTTCGGCTTCTTTAGTGAAAGCGGATGCGCTGAAAGACATTCCGACGACCAGCTTTGAAAACGCGTTGAACGGTAAAGTGGCGGGCTTGCAACTGACGAATAATTCCGGCCAGGCGGGTTCCGCACCGGCCATCCGCATCCGTGGCATAGGTTCTATGAATGCCGGGAATGAACCGTTGTATGTAGTGGACGGTGTTCCGGTCTCTTCGGGCAATACGGGGCAGATGAGCGGTGAGCTCTATTCTACCAACAACATCATGAATACGTTGAACCCGGAAGACATCGAATCTATTTCTGTATTGAAAGATGCGGCGGCCAGCTCGCTTTATGGGTCGCGTGCGGCAAACGGCGTCATTCTGATTACTACCAAAAAAGGACAGATTGGCAAGCCGGTGGTGACGCTGAAAGCCGAAGTGGGCTTCACGCCCTGCTGGGCAACGGACAACTATGAAACGGCCAGCGTACAGGAGAATGTGAATATGCTCTACACCGTATTTCACGATGCCCGTACAAGCGGTAAGGGCGAAACGGACGAAAAGGCGGCAGCCTATGCCATAGGCCAGTTGAACAGCCGTTTCAACAAACATGGCTACCAATTTACCACAAATGGTACGGGAGCTTACGAGAACGTCAATATCCTTGAGTACGACAACTCCGGGCGTGGAGGCAAATACTACGATTGGGACAAGGCATATTTCTGTACCGCCATTTACCAGACCTACGATATGTCCGTCAGCGGTGCTACGCAGAATACCAACTATTACACTTCCCTTTCCTATACCCAGGACGAAGGACGTTTGAAGATGAACAGCTTCGACCGTGTTTCCGGTCGCCTGAACCTCACCCAGAAGGTGGGGAAATTCCTTGAACTGACCACCAATGCCAGCCTGGCGCGTACCAAGAAAAGCGGTTATAATGATACACGCAACACGGGCAGCAATTACTTCATGCAGACCCGTAACTTGCTGTGGGGACTCTACTGGCCCACTGATTACAAGACCGGCGAGCTCTGGACCGAACGTTACGGTAGCTACGCCTACAATGGGCTTTATTATGACAAAGAGTGGGAGAACGGTTCTACCAGTACCAAAATCATGGCTGCGGAGACGCTCACCCTGCATCTGATGCCGGGCCTGGACCTTCGTTCTATCTACTCTTACGACAATACTACTGTAAAAGACCATATCTATTACAGTGCCAATCACTATAAAGGCTCGGCAGACAATGGGAATGTCAACGAATACCGTACTACATACGAGAAGATGGTTACCTCCACTACCGCCAATTATACCGGCACCTTCGACAAACACACAGTTGGCACCATGGTGGGTTTCGAAGCGGAGAAGAACAAGACAGACTATGTGCGTGCCACAGGAAGCAATCTTGCGGTCAGCACCATTCATACAGTTTCTACTGCCGGAACGCAGACTTCTGCCGGATATTCCTGGGGAAACTCGATGGTGTCCGTGCTCTCCAAGTTGGATTATAATTACGATGAACGCTACTTCATTTCCGGTTCTTACCGCCGCGACGGTTCTTCCCGGCTCAGCAAGCAGGAACGTTGGGGAAACTTCTGGTCAGTGGCAGGAGCGTGGAACATCATGCGCGAGGGTTTTATGAGCAAATATTCTTTCCTGAGCAACCTGCGTATACGTGCCTCTTATGGTATTAACGGTACGCTGCCTTCGGACAATTACGGCTATATGAGCTTGATGAGCTATACCAGTAAGTACATGGGTAACCCGGGCGGTACAATCACTACCGTCACCAATGACAAGCTGTCTTGGGAGACGAGCTACAACACGAATGTGGGTATCGACTTCGGCTTCTTCGGCCAGCGTCTGCGCGGTACGGTGGAATACTTCAACCGTGATTCGAAGAACCTGCTCCAGGATGTTCCCATTTCGATGGTTACGGGATTTTCCTCTACGTTGCGGAACGTAGGATGCATCAACAACCATGGGGTAGAGGTGGAGTTGAGTGGTGACATCATTGATAGTAAAGGATGGTTATGGAGTGCCGGTGCCAACGCAACCTTCCTCCGTTCTGAGGTGAAAGAGTTGTATGGCGGTGCGGACATTATCTGGTACGACCCCACCAGTAGCGACAGCCGTGCGCAATATGTATACCGGGAAGGTCAGTCCACGCTGGCTTTCTATGGATACGAATGGGCAGGTGTGGACAAGACCAACGGCAAGAACGTCTACTATGTAAATGACCCCAAGAATGGCAAGGCCGGAGATTTTGAGTATAACGGGCGCGGAGCTACTTATGACTATAACAATGCCAACTACACCATCATCGGCAATGCCGTTCCCAAAGTGTATGGGGGCATCAATACCTCGGTCTCCTACAAAGGCATAGCCCTTTCGTTGGGCTTTACCTATAAGATAGGAGGAGACTTGTACGATGGAGCCTACATGGATGTGGCCGACGACGGTTATTATTGGGAGCGTATCCGTGCTAAAAGCTACTACAACAACCTTTGGACGCCAGACCATACGAACGGTACAGAGCCCCGTATCGAAGGTGTAGACCTCGATGACCCGCAACAATACAGCAGCCGCCACTTGTTCAATGCCAGTTATCTGCGCTTGAAGAATCTCTCATTGGCCTATACGCTGCCCAAAGCCATGACCCGCAAGGCTTTCATCGAGAATGCCCGCCTTTTCTTCACTGCCAGCAACCTTTGGACAATAGCCAAATACAAGGAGGCAGACCCCGAAGTGAGCGAATACGGCACACGTGGTTGGGAAACCCCTATCGGAAAAACGTTTGTCGTTGGCGTTGAATTGAAATTTTAATGAACTGGAGGAACTAACAATGAAAAAGATATATCATTTATTGGCACTTGTGATACTTGGTGCCTTTACATTCACTTCGTGTGACGATTTTCTGGATATGCAGCCCACCAACTCCGGAAATGCAGAAGGTGCTGTCGGTACGGTAGCCGATGCGCAGGTGGTTATCAACGGTGTGATGAGTGCGATGACCTCATCGTCCTATTACGGCAGAAACCTTTTTATGTACGGTGATGCCAAGGGCGGTGACCTCACGATTTTTGCTGCCGGACGCGGACTGGATGCATTCTATACGTTCAACCACACTTCCAACAGCAATACTTATTCCGGTTTCTGGAGCCGTGGATATTACTGCATTCTGCAGGTCAACACCTTGTTGAGCAACATTGAGAAGCTGGAAGAATCGGGCAGTATGGAAGACTTTTCCGAAGCCAAAGGGCAGGCGTTGACTCTGAGGGCGCTGTTCTATTTCGATTTGGTCCGTCTCTACGGGCTTCCTTACAATTACAACAAGACCTCTTATGGAGTTCCCAATGTAACCGAGCCGCTTACGGTGAACGCCCAGCCCACCCGTGCTACTGTGGAGGAGAACTATCGCCAGATTCTGCAGGACTTGTCGGACGGGGCGGCCCTGCTTGCCAAGAAGAAGACAAAGCAGAGCGGATATGCGGACTATTACACCAACATAGCCCTGCAAGCGCGTGTGAAACTCTATATGGAAGATTATGACGGTGCTTTGAACGCTGCCCGGGAGATTATAGAAAGCGGTGTGTACAAACTGTATGAGCCTGCCGATTGGACGGCTTCCTGGAGCAAGCAGTTTGGTTCCGAGTCCATCTTTGAGCTGGGCATCACCACTGAGGAATCAGACCTGGGAACTTCTTCTTTGGGCTTTTACCTGATGCGCTACGGACAGTTGAAGAATGCCATGGGCTGGTATCTTGCCAGCGATTATTTCTTGAACCGTCTGGGTGAAGACGAGACGGATGTGCGTTGGGGAATCATGGACAACGATGAATACTGGGTGGACAATGAGATTGAACGCAAGGGAGCCTGCTACAAGTATATGGGCAGTACCACTCTGGCAGGTGACGGCAAGGCAACCAATACAGCCGTCAATATCAAGATAATCCGTCTTTCCGAGATATATCTGATTGCCGCCGAAGCAGCCTTGCACTCCACGAAGCAGGAAGCAGGCGCAGATGCCGCCGCCGGTTACCTGAATGAAATCCGCAGGCGTTCTCCCGGACTGGCACCGGCCACTGCCGCTACCATTACCGATGATATGATTCTGGACGAGCGCAGCAAGGAGCTTTTTGGTGAAGGACAACGCTTCTTCGACATGATGCGTATGGGCAGAACCATCGAATTCAACGACGATTTTCAAGATATTCCGGTGAGTCACCGTGGAAAAACAATCGACCGTACTTTCGAGAAGATTGTGCTTCCTATTTCGCAGGATGAGATAAATGCCAATCCGGCATTGGAGAACCAGCAGAATCCGGGATATTAGTCATTCCCTGCTGTCTATTGTTTGCTACTCCTTGTATATCAGGGAGGTATTTTGCCAACAAGTTGTCACTGCCTTGGCAAACTTTTGCCACGCCTATGGCAAAGTTTTGCCAACGCGGTGGCAAAGTCTTGCCAATGGGAAGGCAAAACCTTGTCATAGGCGTGGCAAGAAAAGCGGAAAAAGGTGCCTTTGATGAATTTCTTTGATAAAATGAGATGGTAATACCTTGATATTCCACAAAAATACTATTTATTGGTTCGAAATTTCTATTCTTTTTTTCTGAATCGGCTTATCTTTGCTTTCGTAGAAACCAATAAAAAGTTATAATACTATGAGAAGATTTTTCCTCATATCGTCATTCTTGACGTTGTTTGCAATCGGAAGCTCGGCGCAATGGAAGCCGGCAGGTGATAAAATCAAAACGGACTGGGCATCCCAGATCAATCCCGCGAATGTGTTGCCCGAATATCCTCGTCCCATCATGGAACGGAGTGACTGGAAGAACTTGAACGGACTGTGGAATTATGCCGTTATAAATAAAGGTGAGCATCTTCCGGCAGAGTTCGAAGGGCAGATACTTGTTCCTTTTGCCATCGAATCCTCCTTGTCCGGAGTTGGAAAAAGAATCAATGAAAACCAGGAACTGGTCTACCAGCGCAGTTTTGAAATTCCTTCTGCCTGGAAGGGAAAACAAGTGCTGTTGCACTTTGGCGCTGTCGACTGGAAAACGGATGTATGGGTGAATGATGTGAAAGTAGGCAGCCATACGGGGGGATTTACTCCGTTCTCTTTCGATATTACTGCCGCCCTTTCTGGCAAAGGCAATAATCAGTTGGTCGTAAAAGTTTGGGACCCAACGGATAAAGGACCTCAACCCCGTGGAAAGCAGGTCAGCAATCCGGAAGGTATCTGGTACACTCCCGTAAGCGGTATCTGGCAGACGGTATGGATGGAGCCGGTTGCCGGAAAACATATCAAGAACCTCCGTATCACTCCCGATATTGACCGTAATCTGTTGACAGTGAAGGCTGAATTGAATAGTGCATGTCCTTCCGACTTTGTGGAAGTGAATGTGTATGACGGCAATCAACTGGTAGCCACCGGCAAAAGTATCAATGCAGAGCCGGTGGAGGTGTCCATGCCCCGGAATGCCAAGTTGTGGAGTCCGGATTCCCCCTTCCTCTATACGCTGAAAGTGACTCTGAAAAGCGGAGGCAAGGTAGTGGATAAGGTGGACAGCTATGCTGCCATGCGTAAGTACTCCACCCGTCGTGACGCGGATGGCATCGTACGCCTGGAACTAAATAACGAGGCTTTGTTCCAGTTTGGACCGCTGGACCAGGGTTGGTGGCCCGACGGACTGTATACAGCTCCCACAGACGAGGCTTTGCTGTATGATGTACAGAAGACGAAAGATTTCGGTTTCAATATGATTCGCAAGCATATCAAGGTGGAACCGGCACGTTGGTACACACATTGTGACCGTTTGGGTATCATCGTATGGCAGGATATGCCGAGCGGTGACCGTAATCCGGAATGGCAGAACCGCCGCTATTTCGACGGAACAGAACTGAAACGCTCCGCCGAATCCGAAGCCTATTATCACAAGGAATGGAAGGAAATAATGGATTGTCTCTACTCTTATCCGTGTATCGGTACATGGGTACCGTTCAACGAAGCCTGGGGGCAGTTCAAGACGGTAGAGATAGCCGAATGGACGAAACAGTATGACCCGACCCGTCTGGTGAATCCGGCAAGTGGCGGTAACCATTATACTTGCGGTGACATGCTCGACCTCCACAACTATCCCCAACCGGAGATGTATCTGTATGATGCACAGCGTGCCACGGTTTTGGGTGAGTATGGCGGCATCGGCCTTGTCTTGAAAGACCATATCTGGGAACCGAACCGCAACTGGGGATATGTTCAGTTCAACTCTTCCAAAGAAGTGACTGATGAGTACGTGAAATATGCCGATATGCTGTATCAGATGATAAAAAGAGGTTTCTCGGCAGCCGTCTATACACAGACCACGGATGTGGAGGTGGAAGTGAACGGTCTGATGACTTACGACCGCAAGGTGATAAAGCTGGATGAGAAACGCGTGAAAGAGATAAATACACGTATCTGCAATTCACTTAAGAAATAGGGGCATTTACAATTTACCATTTACAAAGTACAATTTGGCTGCGCTGTCATCTGCATAGTTAAATTGTACTTTGTAAATGGTAAATTGTACATTAAAAATGTTGTTATGAAACGATTGATTATAAAGCTTTTCCTTAGTCTGTGCCTATGGGCGGTATTGCCGGTCTGTGCGCAGGATGCTGTTCATTACTATTTCAGAACGATGGATATCCGGAACGGTCTTTCGCAGAACACCGTGTATCAGATTTTGCAGGATAGGAAAGGCTTTATGTGGTTCGGAACCAAGGACGGTCTGAACCGTTATGACGGATTGTCTTTCCGTATTTACAAGAAAGAGAACTCCGGTTTAGGAAAGAACT
Source organism: Bacteroides sp. RTP31139st1_H2_RTP31139_211217 (assembly GCF_040227615.1). NCBI lineage: Bacteria > Pseudomonadati > Bacteroidota > Bacteroidia > Bacteroidales > Bacteroidaceae > Bacteroides > Bacteroides sp. RTP31139st1_H2_RTP31139_211217. The sequence continues at coordinate 66,260 of NZ_JBCNZM010000004.1, forward strand.
TCATAACTGCGCTCTACGAGGACCGCCGGGGAAATATCTGGATTGGTACCGATGGGGGAGTCTTTATTTACGACCCGGTACTGGATTCCTTTACCGCTTTCGATGAGGCCAGTGATAACGGCAGTATCATCAGGGATTTCGTCACCATGATTGGAAGTGACGAGGACGATAATATCTGGATATCGGTAGAAAACCAGGGGTTGTTCTGCTATAAACCGGATGAAGGGAGGCTGCTGAACCATCTGCACGATTCGGGACTGCCCAATGTAACCCGCTTTTGGCTGAATGGGAATACGTGTTGGCTGGCCTTGTATGCGGATAATCTTTACTATACGAAAGCTGACTTTGAAACTCCTCTGCAGCCTTTCAAGGACGCGGAAGGAAATGAGATTTTCAAGAATGATATTATCAACTGGCAGGTCAGCGGACCCCATAACTGCGTGTATATCGCTTCGCTGAACGGGTTGACAGAGATAAATCAGACTACAGGCAAGACGCGGAAACTGCTGAACACCTATGTGAGGGCTTTGCAGTTCAAATCTGACAACGAGCTGTGGGTGGGCGCAGAGTCCGGCTTGTATATTTACAATCTGACGAATGACAAGATTACCCATTTAACCGTTCCCGACCAGGATGATTTGTATGCATTGTCGGACAATGCCATTTATTCGCTCTGTTGCGACAAGGAGAACGGCATGTGGATAGGTTCTTATTTCGGTGGAGTGAATTATTGTCCTTATCAGTGGACTTATTTCGAGAAATTCTATCCGAGAGACAATCTCAGGCATTTCGGCCGTCGTGTACGGGAAATCTGTGAAAGTAATGATGGCACCTTGTGGATAGGTACCGAAGACAAAGGCTTGTTCAATTACAATCCGGAAAACGGAAAGATAGAGCCTTTTGAGCATCCGGCCATTTATCAGAATGTCCACGGCCTTTGCCTGGACGGGGATGATTTGTGGGTGGGTACGTTCTCCGGTGGTCTGAACCGGGTGAATCTTCGGACCAGGCAGGTGAAACATTATGCCAAGGGTGAGAGTGAGAATTCCATGGTCGCCAATGACGCCTTTACCATTTGCAGGACCACTACGGGAGACGTGTGGATAGGCACCACGTCCGGTCTGTTGAAGTACAATCGCTCTACAGATGACTTTACCCGGATTCCTCAGCTGAAGAATATGTTTACTTATAACATTCTGGAGGACTTCAACGGAAATCTGTGGTTTGCTACTTTCTCCAATGGAGTGTTCTGCTACAATGTAAGAAGCCAGCAGTGGAGGAATTATCTGTCTAATGAGAATGATTCGACCTCTCTTCCCTACAATAAGGTAATCAGTATCTACGAAGACAGCAGGAAGCGTCTGTGGTTCATGACGCTGGGTGAGGGCTTTTGCCGCTACAATCCGGAAACGGACAATTTTACCCGTTATGACATGTCGAAAGGATTTCCGAGCAACACTATCTACAAGATGGTCGAGGATAAGCGGGGTAACTTATGGATTACTTCCAATTATGGTCTGGTCTGCTTCAATCCCGATACGGAGAGCAAACATGTCTATACCACGGCAAACGGGCTGCTGAGCAACCAATTTAATTTCCAGTCCGGTTACATTGACAAGAAGGGACGCATCTATTTGGGAAGTATCAACGGATTCATAGCCTTTGACCCGGAAACCTTTGTGGAGAACACTTTCCTCCCTCCCGTGGTGATTACAGACTTCTTTCTGTTCAATAAACGGCTTTCGGTGGACAGTCCGGATTCTCCTTTGGAGAAGAGCATCACCTATGCGGATGAAATAGAACTGGATGCCGACCAGAACTCCTTTTCTTTCCAGGTTGCGGCTTTAAGTTATCAAGCACCCGAAATGAACAGTCTTGAATATAAGTTGGAAGGTTTTGACCGCGACTGGTATACGGTAGGACGGAATTCCATCATCAACTATTCAAACCTTCCTTATGGAAGCTATACGTTGCGTATAAAAGGTTCCAACAGCGATGGCAAGTGGAACGCTACGGAACGTGTGCTCGACATCCATATCCGTCCTCCTTTCTATCTCTCCACCTGGGCATATGCCGGTTATACGGTATTGGCGTTATGCTCACTGGCTGCTGTAATCATCTATTTCAGAAAACAGACCCGGCAGAAGCATCAGCAGGCTATGGACAAGTTTGAGCGGGAAAAGGAGCGGGAGTTGTATACTGCGAAGATAGACTTCTTCACGAATGTGGCGCATGAGATACGTACACCGCTTACACTGATAAAGAGTCCGCTCGAGAATGTATTGGCTTCCCGTTCTGTTTCGGATGACATCAGGGATGATTTGGAGACCATGGAACTGAACACCAACCGACTGCTTGATTTGGTGAACCAGTTGCTGGACTTCCGGAAGACGGAGACACAAGGCTTCCAATTGAATTTTGTGGAATGTGACGTGTCTGAGCTCTTACAAAAGACGTATAAGCGTTTCAAGCCTTTGGCACGTGAAAGGGGGCTGGCATTGAGTATAGAGACTCCCGAAAGCTTGTATGCTTCGGTTGATAGGGAAGGGCTTACCAAGATTATCAGCAATCTGCTGACCAATGCGATAAAGTATTCGGAGACCTATATACGCATCAGGCTGTACTCGGAAGGTGAAAGGCTGCTGCTTTCCGTATGCAATGACGGCCTTGTCATTCCGGTAGAGATGCGCGAGGAGATTTTCAAGCCGTTCATCCAGTATAAAACCGGTACCTTGCGCTCTGTGCCCGGCACCGGTATCGGGCTTGCACTTGCCCGTTCATTGGCCGAACTCCATGAGGGTACGTTGTGCATGGAAGATTCGATGGAGAACAACTGTTTCTTGCTGTCACTTCCGCTGAAGCACGAGCAGACGGTGGCTATGGAGCATAAAGAACCGGTAACGGGCGGGGAATCCTCTGAGGAAAGTGGTGCAGGTACTGCCTTGGAACAGCACCGGTATACTCTTTTGGTGGTGGAAGACAGTTTGGAAATGCAGGCATTTGTTGTGAAACAGCTCTCTTCGGAATATCGTGTGCTGACTGCCGTGAATGGGGTGGAAGCTTTGAAGGTGTTGAAGGAACATACTGTAAATCTTGTCATTTCAGACATTATGATGCCCGAGATGGATGGATTGGAGCTGTGCGAGCATCTGAAGTCCGAGCTTGACTATAGCCATATACCGATTATCCTGCTTACGGCGAAGACGACTCTTCAAGCCAAAATAGAGGGAATGAAGCTGGGGGCTGACGTATATATAGAGAAACCTTTCTCCGTGGAATATCTGAAAGTTTGTGTGGCCAATCTGCTGAACAACCGTGAGAAGCTACGGGCTTCTTTTGTCAATTCTCCCTTTGTGCAGACGGGCAGTATGGCAATGACAAAGGCAGATGAATCTTTCCTTAAAACATTGAAGGAAGTGGTGGTTGCCAATATGCAGAATCCGGATTTCTGCCTGGATGATATGGCAAGCCTGCTGAACATGAGCCGGTCGAGCCTGAACCGGAAGATAAAGGGCATATTGGATATGACTCCCAATGACTACATCCGTCTGGAGCGGTTGAAGAAAGCGGCGCAGCTTTTAAAGGAAGGAGAGTGTAAAATCAATGAGGTTTGCTATATGACCGGCTTCAATACTCCTTCCTATTTTACCAAGTGCTTCCAAAAACAATTTGGTATTCTGCCCAAAGACTTCGTGAAATGATAGCATGGAATGCTTGCTAAATATAACAATCCAATCAAATGCCCCTGAGGTGTCTCTCAGGGGCATTTTTTGGATTTATAATTGCATAGATTGAAGCGATATTTGCATTAATTTTAGCTTTATGCGGATATATTTGCATCCGAAAGCCAACAATTTATAATACTATGACCCCTATGCCTATGACGTAACAAATCCTAATCAATGTTCTATGATTGGCAGAAGTGACTAATCACTTTCTGCGGTGTATTTAAAAAGCGGGCGTTAGTTTCCGCATAGTTTTAAAATCTAATTCTATAAAAAATGATCAAGAAAATCTTATTCTTATTCTTTGTTGTGTTTGCAGCTACCGCTTATTCACAAGATGTGACCATAACGGGAACGGTGACGGATGCAAATAGTGAGCCTTTGGTGGGCGTGAATGTATTGGTGAAGGGTACTACCACGGGTGCCATTACCGATATTGACGGTAATTTCTCAGTGAGTGGAAAAAAAGGAAGTACACTCGTTTTCTCTTATATCGGTATGCTTACGCAGGAAGTTGTCTATAAGGGAACTGCCTTGCGCGTGGTGATGAAAGATGATTCGAAAGCACTGGAAGAAGTGGTTGTCATCGGTTATCAGACCGTGAAGAAGTCCGACTTGACTGGAGCGGTTGCCGTTGTTGATACCAAGGAAATGAAGAAAAGCGCTGCAGGAACACTGGTCAGCCAGATGCAGGGTTTGGCAACCGGTATTAACGTACGCAGTAGCGGTAGGGCGGGCGAAGATGCCTCTATTGAAATTCGCGGTGTCGGTTCTTTGAGTAATAACTCTCCGTTGTGGGTAATTGATGGTATGATTACAGATCCGGGAGTTGACTTCAACCCTGCAGATGCAGAATCCATCCAGATTCTGAAGGACGCTTCTGCTGCTGCCATCTACGGTTCGCGTGCTGCCAATGGTGTGATTATCGTTACTACCAAGAAGGGTACGAAAGGTCCCATGAAGGTGAATGTAAGCGTAAAGGAAACATTGGAATGGAGCCCGAAATTTGATTTGATGAATGCGGCAGAATATATCAAGTATAATGATATTGCCTATAATGAAGCTATCAAAGATGGCATTGCTACTGTAAACAGCACTCAGAAACACTCACAGTATGATACCAACTGGCAGGATGAAGTGTTGAAGACCGCATTGGTGCAGGACTACAACGTATCACTCTCCGGTGGCGGTGACTCCGGTAGTTATTTTGTATCAGCCGGCTACTATAACAATGACGGCGTTTCTTATGGAAATACTTTCGACCGTTATAGCTTCCGTGTCAATACACAAGGTAAAAAGGGCTGGTTCTCTTTTGGTGAAAACTTGGCTTATTCACTCACAAACACAGACCCGAACCAGACCAATACCTACAATGACTTTTTGCGTATGATGCCTACTATTCCTATCTATGATGAGAATAATCCGGGTGGATATGGCTATGGTGATGCTGCCAAATACAATACTTTTGGTGTGAACCCGATTGCCCGTGAAGATTTGGAATACCGTCATTTCCGCCAGAATCGTTTGAATGGTTCTTTATGGTTGGAATTCAAGCCTTTCGAATTCCTTTCTTATAAATTCAATGGTGGTATTGACCTTTATTTCTATGAGAACTCATGGTTCCGTGGAGAAGGTAACTGGACTCAGAATCAGGAACACCGTGATCCGGAAAGCCAGAAGGGGCACGTGACAACACCTACAACATGTTGATTGAGCACACGTTGAACTTCAATAAGGATTTTGGTAAGCATCATGTGGATGCCGTGGTCGGTACTACTTACCAGCACCATGAGTGGGAAGGTTTGTGGGCTTCCCGTCTGAACTTTCCGATGACGGGTAACGGCGATTACTTTACAGTTTTGAATGCAGGACAGAGCAATCAGCAGAATTCAAACAGCATCAGCGAGAATGCGATGATTTCTTATTTGGGACGTGCAAACTACGTTTATGATGATAAATACTATCTGACTGCCACTTTCCGTCGTGACGGTACTTCTCGCTTGGCTAAGGAAAACCGCTGGGGCAATTTCCCCTCATTCTCCGGTGCCTGGAGAATTTCAAAGGAGGAATTCTTTGATGTGCCTTGGATTAATGACTTGAAAATTAGAGGTAACTGGGGTCGTCTTGGTAACTCTTCCATTGGTGATTGGGATTATATCGGAACTATCAACCAGAGTATTGTAACTGTATTCGGTGGTGCTATTGTTCCGGGTTCTACTCAGGTGAAACTGGTGAATGCAGGTCTTGTTTGGGAAACAAAAGAAACGGTGAATGTAGGTTTTGATGCCAGTTTCCTGAACCAACGCCTGACTGTCAGTGCGGAATATTATAATTCAAAAACCAGTGACGTATTGGCTGAGACTCCGATTGCCATTTCTACCGGTAATCAAGGAGGCTCTCCGTGGAAAAATGCTGCCAGCTTGCGCAACAAGGGCTTCGAGTTTACATTTGGTTGGAAAGACCAGATTTCAGGCTTTAAGTACAGCGCTTTACTGAATGTGACTACGATGGATAACGAAGTTCTGAGCTTGGGACGGGATGGGTCGGAAAGAAACTTTATTGATTCCGGTCAAGCCAGAACAGAGCCGGGAAGGTCGTTGGCCGAATTCTATCTGAGAAAAACAGACGGCATCTTCCGGACACAAGAGGAAATAGACAATTATGTGACGAAAGGTAACCATGTACCGGGACCTAATGAAGATAAAGTACCTGCCGGTACACCGATCATGATTGAAGGGAAACGTCCGCAATTGGGAGACGTTAAGTATCTTGATTTAAATGATGACGGTCAAATTACTGATATTGACCGTGATTATTGTGGTAGTCCATGGGCCAAGATGCAAATGTCGTTGGTATTGAATGCAGAGTGGAAGAACTTCGATTTCAGTATGATGTGGAACGGTCAATTTGGCAATAAGATATACAACGTATCCCGTTGGCAAGGACGTCTGTTTGCAGACAACTCCAACTATATCCGCTTTGAGAAGGGCGAAGAGCCTTATCAGGTGAATCCTAACTCCAATACCCCACGTATCATTTACGGTGACTTCCGCAACTCGCGTGATGCCGACCGTTTCCTGGAGAATGGTTCTTACTTCCGTATGAAGAATATCTCTATCGGTTATAATTTCAAGCAGAAGTGGCTGACCAACTTGGGCGTTGAGAAACTCCGTCTGTTTGCTACCGGTAGCAACTTGATTACTATTACCGGATATTCCGGTCTGGATCCTGACTTCAAGGGTGCGAATTCCGTTTGGAACAGTGGTACGGACAGCTTTGCTTATCCCAATACCCGTTCGGTGATGTTTGGATTGGATTTGACCTTTTAACTTATAAATCAGTTTGTAAATTATGAAAAAGATATATAATGGATTAATGCTCGCAGGTGCCTTGACATTGTGCACTGGATGCAGTTCTAGTTTATTGGATATTGATAATCCCAATGAAGTGACCAACGATACTTATTGGAATAAGCCGGAAGATGCTACAGCTGGTGTAAATGCCTGCTACAGTTTTCTTTATAAGGAAGGTACTTGGATGCGTTGGCTCTCTTTTCGCTACGATTTGACCTCGGACGAGGGATGGAGTTCTTCTCCTTGGATTGAATTGGGTGACTGGACACGTTTTCTTTACAACAATTATAATTTTTACGAAGGCAACAATATACATTGGGAACATTTCTACGTAGGTATTTTCCGTTGCAACCAAGTGTTGAGTCATGTGCCTAATATTGAAATGGACGAGACTACAAAGAACCAGGTATTGGCACAAGCTTCTTTCTTACGTGCAATGTGGTATTTTCAGGTAAATCTGTTGTGGGACAAAGGAACGATGCCTTTGGAACCTAAAGATGCCAATTATATTCCGGAAGACGCTTCCGAGCAGGAAATATGGGATCAAGTGGAGAAAGACTTGCTGTTTGCTATGGATTATCTTCCTGAATCTTGGGATGCTGCCAATTTGGGACGTGCCACCAAAGGCGCTGCCAAAGCATTGTTGGGCAAGGCCTATATGCAACAACATAAGTATGACAAGGCGAAGGAACAATTGCAATGGCTGATTGATAAAGAGGGCTCTTTGTACGATCTTATCGCCAATCGTGAAGATAATTTCACTGACTTGGATGAGAACAACAAGGAAGGTATCTTTGAAATTCAGTTCGATGACCAAAACAAGGGTGGTACGGGTAATGATGCCAGTATGGCATTCGGTTTCCAGCGTACTCAGTTCTATGCTCCGAGTGGTATAGGTTGGGGAGATGGTAAGGCACGTCGCTGGTTGGTAGATGAGTTCTTGAAAGAGAAACGTATTGACGGAAAGAATGACTTGCGTTTGTATGGTAGTATTCTGTACCGTGGATTCTCACAAGACTTCCCCGATCAACCGAAGAAATATTATGGATTTGAAAATGCCGATTGGAATGACGGTTGGGGAACTGACCCGGAAGACTGCTACATACGTAAATACAATACTGCTTACTATCGTGATGCAGAAGATTACTTTGCCCGTAACAACTATCGTATCATGCGTTATGCAGATATCTTGATGAACTACGCAGAATGTCTTGTTGAAACGGGTACTAATCCTGCCGATGCTGCTGTTTATGTGGATAAGGTAAGAGAACGTGCCGGTCTGGCCAAGTTGAAAGACAGTCAGTGGAAAGACTGCCTGAGTTCTAAAGATGCCTTTATCAAGCGCCTGCAGATGGAACGTACTTTGGAACTCTGTTTCGAAGGTTGGCGTTGGGCTGACTTGAAGCGTTGGGGATTACTTGATTCTCAGGCTGGAATTGATGAGCTGAAAGCCCGTGACAAGGACTTCAATAACTTCATCGTCGGTAAGCACAGACGTTTGCCCATTCCGAGAGATGAAGTGATGAACAGCACGGTAGGTGGTGTTGCACATCTTACTCAGAATCCTAACTATTAATAACTAAAGAAGGCTATGCCTGGAAGCCTGTTCTCATTCAGGATGCTTCCGGCATAGCCTTTTCTTTCTTAAATCTTATACCATATGCTTGTCTGTAAAAAACTACTATTACCATTCGCTTTTGCTTGCTGCGGCAGCTTGTTTGCGCAGAACATCCAGAATCCGGTACTTCCGGGAGTGGCGGATGCCGGCGTAATGAAATACAACGGCAAATATTATATTGGCGGGGTCCGTACAAACGGGGATTTCTATGTATCCGATGACCTGGTTCATTGGGGGAAACCTATCCATGTCGTATCCATGGACAATGACTGGACCAGAGGCAGCGGAGCCGGAGATGACCAGATTCATGCCAATGACATGTTCTATCTGAATGGAGATTTTCATTTGTACTGGTCAGTCAATTATTGGGGAAAGGACAAGCATGCCGTTCACATTGTACATGCGCAGAGCAAAGATGTCTTGGGCGCTTATACAGAACCGAACAAGAAGACATGGATGGATAACCGTATCGACCCCAAAATATTCAGAGATGATGATGGACAACTATACATGTATATGGTACGCTTTACCGATGGGAATACCATCTGGGGACGTAAAATGAAGAACCCGGCAGAATTTGCCGGCGAACCGGTGTGCCAGTTCGCCTCATTGCCGGACACATGGGAAACGATGGATAACAGAGTGGCGGAGGGACCGTGGGTCATGAAGTATAGAGACCGCTACTATATGATGTACAATGCCAACCACACCTCTACAGAGTGGGGCAATTATCAGTTGGGAGTTGCCGAGGCAGACTCTCCTTTAGGTTTTCAAAATGGTAATAAATATAGCTATCCGGTTGTAGGCTGCAATCAGACGCAACTGGAGGAGAAGCAAGTGGATTTATTGCGGTATGGCCGCACGTATGAGCCGTTGTTTGCTTATACGGAGGACAAGCCGGAGGGCGACTGGACAAAGGCGACCTACGATGACTCCGGCTGGGCGAGGGGGGAGACCGGCTTTTCGTCCCGTGAAGTGAAAGGTTCCACCACCCGGCATCTGGGCACCTTGTGGAATACGCCCTCCTTATGGTTGCGAAAGACTTTCTCTGCCGGTAGCGAAACCGGTAATCTGGCATTGCGTGTCGCTCACGACGGAGATACCCGGATTTATCTGAACGGAACACTTGTCTACGAGAAGCAGGGGCGTGATTATTGTATCGTGAACCTGGACAAGAAGCTGCGTGCTGCTTTGAAGGAAGGCACGAATCTGCTTGCCGTAGAAACAAACAAGGGACGTTCGCAATTCTTCGACGTTTCTCTGTTCGATATGAAAGACGGCATTGCCGACGATATTCTGATGACTCCCGGGCAGCCCAATATTCTGAGGGGGCCCAACGGATTTGAATGGTGGCTGATTTATATGGCAAACAAGAACGATGAGCATCGGGGACAATATATCAACCGTGTCCAGTTCTTCGACAAGACGTTGTTTGTGGATGGTATCACCGGCCCCCGCACGATGGGTTATCATCCCGAACCTTCGATGCCTACCTTTGCAGGCAAAGGCGAGACAGCTTCGTTCGGTGTGTTGCAACAAGTACAGCCGTCCGTGGCTTACTTGTTCGAGACGGGAGTCAAGACCGAGGGTGGAGCCGGCGTCATTGCCTGGTGGAAGGATGCAGATAACTGTGCCTATGTAGGTTTGGATGCCGAGAACCGGAGCTGGTACCTGCGTACACTTGTCGGCGGCAAAGAAAATAAGGAATCCTATGCCCTGCCTGAAGATTTCCATTGGGGTGTGTACCATCATCTGCGCATTGAGCGTAATGGTGGCTGTCTGAAGATTTGGCTGGATGAGATTCTCGCACCGGGGAGACATGTCTTTGCAGAGGCTCTTCCGGCAGAAGAAGCGGGTGTTCCCGGAGTATTTGACGAGACAAAGTCTGCCTTGTTCGAAGGGGCTGCCTATACCATCGGCTTCGATGATGTGCATTTCCAGCTTTCGGGGAATGAGGAGTTGTTGAAGGGCGATTTCTTGAACGATTATGAATTGAGCTTCCAGTTGTCCGGCTTGTCCGGACAAGACAAGGCAGGAAGCTATCCGGTTTATGTGGATAAGGATAACTATGTGAAGGCTCAGTTCGATGGCATCACCCGTATGCTTGAGGTGACAGCCGTGAAGAAAGGGAAAACTGCCTGGAAGAAGGAATTCCCGTTGGGATGCCTGCAAACGCTCTATCCGGATGTGAAGTATACCGACTTCATTGAGAAAGGTTATCGTTTTGCCGCACCTGCATGGTTGGATACACTTTACCTGAACCGTCACGAAGCAGGCAATAAATCCGAATTTGTGGATGACATGTTCGGCAAGTTCGACATAGAATACCTGAATGGCGGCGAATGGCATCCGATAGAAAACAAAGATAGGGGGATAGCAGAACATCCTGCATATAATTATTGTACCTTTACTCCGGTAAAGGCAGAAGGCATCCGCTTCATCAACAAGGAGGCGGAGGATTTGGAACGCCATATCTATAAGATAGGTGTACATGAATTGTGGAAGGAATCCTATAATTTCCGTGCCGTGCGTCGTGCAGACAAGCTGTATCTGTTTGTCGACGGCAGGGAGCTGGGAGCTTTGGATATACGCTACCCTGCATCCCGCATCGGATTCTGTTCGGAGGGCGGCTCTCCGGTTTATAGTGGTACGTTGTATTATCATGTAGGGCAGAGGCGCGATTAGACGCAATCGTGGGATGTGCCGTTCCGTATATATGTAATGAAAAATGTATATAGAAGCCGGTATTTGTATTTCCTTGTGAATCAGTGTGATGGACTGGGGGTGATTCAGTATACGACTGAATGTATTTCAGTATACGATTGAATAGGATTCAGTATACGACTGAATAGGGTTCAATATACGGGTGTAACGGAACATCTTCTTGAAAGTAAATATTTATCATCATAACAATTGTTTAAGAAAGAATCATGAAAAAGAATTTTATATGTATGTATCTGTTTCTGTTGGCCACGCTGGCTTCCTGCCAGTCCTGCTCTTCAGACTATAAGGATGTGGACGATATTGTTGTCGAAGGAGTTGAAACGCCGGTGCTTTTGGGCGACCCGTTCATCCTGTTGCACGATGGCACTTACTATGCCTATGGCACCCATGCGGATGAAGGCATCGAAGTCTATACCTCCGATGATTTGAAGGCTTGGAAGTATAAGGGCATGGCGCTCCAGAAGAAGGATGTCTGGGCCGACCGCTGGTTCTGGGCACCGGAGGTCTACGAAGTGAACGGGAAGTTCTATATGTATTACTCGGCAGACGAGCATATCTGTGTGGCAACAGCAGACTCACCTGCAGGACCATTTACCCAAAGTAAGAAGGAACCGATGATTGCCGATGAGAAATGCATTGACAACTCTCTGTTTATTGATGATGACGGCACGCCTTATCTCTTCTTCGACCGTTTCAACGACGGGCTCAACATCTGGGTGGCCGAATTGGAGAAAGACTTCATGACTATCAAGAAGGAGACCATGCACCCTTGCATCCACGTCTCTCAGGCATGGGAGGAGGTATGGCCCCGTGTGAATGAAGGCCCGTTTGTCATCAAGCGTAATGGGCTCTACTATATGACCTATTCCGCCAACAGCTATGAGAGTCCTTTCTACGGCATAGGTTGCGCCACAGCTACCGATTTGATGGGTACCTGGACCAAATACGAGGAGAATCCTTTGCTGCAGAAACCCGGAGAACTGGTTGGAGTGGGGCATAGTGCCACCTTCACCGACAAGGCTGGCAAGCTTCGTATCGTTTTCCATGCCCATAAGGACAAGAGTAGTATCCACCCACGTGCCATGTACATCAGTGACGTTTCTTTCGAGAAAGTGGACGGTGTGGACCGCATGAGAATCAGCAAGGACTATATGACGCCCAAAATAGTAAAATAAGAGATGGATATGAAAAAGAATTATATATTGCTACTGTTGCTTTGTCTTTGCTTTGCAGGATGCAAGGAGAAGACGGTTGTAGAATCAGACTATCTGCCGATTGCCGACCCTTACGTAATGCTTTACGAAGGCAAGTATTATGCTTACGGCACTGGAGGTACGGTAGAAGGAGAAGGCTTTACCTGCTTCTCTTCCGATGACTTGAAAAACTGGACGCGTGAAGGCCAGGCGTTGTCGGCCGCAGATTCCTACGGTACGTGGGGATTCTGGGCGCCGGAAGTCTACTACATCGGGTCGAAGAAGAAGTTCTATCTGTTCTATTCCACCGAAGAGCGTATCTGCGTGGCAACGGCAGATGTTCCCCAAGGCCCGTTCCGTCAGGAAGTGAAGCAGCCGATATGGGATGAGAAGAGTATCGATACCTCTCTATTCATTGATGATGACGGTACGCCTTACCTTTATTTCGTGCGTTTTACAGATGGCAACGTTATTTGGGTGGCAGAGATGAACGATGATTTGACCGGCATTAAGCAGGAAACACTGACGGAGTGCATTAAGGTGGGAGAGCCTTGGGAGCTTTCGCAGGACAAGCCCGCCAGGGTTGCCGAAGGTCCTTCCGTCTTGAAGAAAGAGGATGTATATTACCTGGTTTATTCGGCCAATCACTTTGAAAGCAAGAACTACGGTGTGGGCTACGCCACTTCGGACAGCCCGATGGGACCGTGGAAGAAATACGAGGGAAACCCTATTCTGCAACGTGCCGACGGCTTGACGGGCACCGGACACGGAGCGCCCTTCCGCTGCAAGGACGGCAGTTGGAAGTATATTTTCCATGCACACTGGGATTCTGTGAAGGTACAGCCGCGCACTTCGTACATCAAGGATTTTGCCATTTCCGACCAGGGAACGGTTTCCATCGGCGGCACTCTTGTCCGTCCGCAGGTATTGGGCAGTACATCACCCGAAAAGTAAAATGAAAGAATGAAAAGAATACATTGTATGAAGAAGTTTCTTGTATTATCAGTGTTATGCAGTCTGATAGCCTGTTCCTCGTCATCGGCTACGAAAGAGGATAAACCGGAAGAACAACAGCCGAAGAATGTTTATCGCAATCCGGTGATAGATTATAGTTTGCCAGACCCTTCTGTCATTGAGGGAGATGACGGATACTACTATTTGTATGCCACCGAGGACATACGCAATCTGCCGATTCACCGTTCCAGGAACCTGGTGGATTGGGAGTATGTA
>NZ_JBCNZM010000005.1:0-74463 GCF_040227615.1 Bacteroides sp. RTP31139st1_H2_RTP31139_211217
CCCATCAGCAACAGATTATTCTCTTGCGAAAGAAGGGGCATACTGGAAACTACTTCTACAGGCGTATAAAGATTCATAAGTTCGAAATAAATAAACCATTCACTTTCTCAGAAAAAATGATGTACCAACTGCTTGCTACGCCACAAAGATAGTAAATTTCAATATAAAAAAGGCAGGTGATATAACCTCTCATTATATCATCTGCCTTAAATAAAAATACTATATATTCTATTAATACCAATTAGCCGTAGGATCAGCCACCCAATCTGCAAAACCTGGATATTTATCATTAATAGCCTGACGCTCAGTAGTCCATTCATATCTTGTCTCTACACGTATCTTCTGCGGAGCTTTGCCTATCTCTGCTTTCAGTGTATATACTTCAGCATTTTGGCCTTCCACTTTGATATTTACGGCACCGGTACCGTTAACTCTGTACATCACCGGAGCCTTAGTTGCTCCAGCATCCGTATTTACCATTGTAGCACTAGAAACACTAAAGAGTTCATGAACTTCACGGCTATCACCGCCTACCTCAATATACAAAGGCAAAGTACCACCCGCAGCCTGCAGGGTAATGATAGTTGCTCCCCCATTGGTCGCTACATCAAACACGACATCGTTGAAGTCAAAATCATCACTGTCTCCAAGGTCTTCTGCTATGATTCTGTACGCATTCGTATATACGGCCGGAGAGATCTTCACAATCCAATCACTATAATACCCATCTGCAGCCACTTGTTGATTTGGGTTCTGTCCGGTAGCTTCAAAGTCAAATCCCACATAATAAGCACCCTCAATATATTGTATAGTATAATTATAGTGCATTTTACCATCCAGAGAAGCCCTATAACCAAAAGAAGACGTTCCACTATTCTGCATTAGCATTATAGCCCCCTCAGTAGCATTAAAATTATTGATATGGTCATCTGATGCCGCAACCAAAAAATCCATATTAGAGTGTGAGCCACTTACATGTTGAACAAAAAAGTCAGTCCAATCCACACCAATGGATTGTGGATTCTGATGTGTTTTAAACCATTCCGTAACCACTTCTTTTTCTGTAGCCGTAATACCCTCGGGTACTTCCGTAAAATCTTTCCATTGATTGCTATTAGTGTTAGCAACACGCGTTGTCGGTGTTGCCCCAAATCCCCAATCCTGATCAACTGCAATTTCTCCATACTTCTGCACGAAAGCCGATGCATACTGTGCCTCTTTCTTAGCCGCCGCCTTTTCCGGGTCGAACAAATCGCTATCAGAACCGCAAGCGGAAAATACCACTACGCCCATAATAGCCAAAATTCCAAAGTTGAGCTTTTTCTTCATATCATTCATTGTTTATTCATTTAACAATTCGTGATTACACCCCATTCCGACACATATTACAACCAAGAATATCATTATATACAACTCAAAATTGTATAACATATTGATAAATAGGACATATTCTACTTCGCAAATATACATAATACTATATCAAATAACAACCAAAACCTCAAAAAGTTGCAATAAACAATTTATTAAGTTGTATTTTTCAACAAACATTAAATTTAAAGCATTTCTTATCATAGATGCACACATACGAGAGTACAAGTCAATTTTTGAAAGGATTAATATCTTTGCCTACCAAAATTAAATTATTCCTATATGGAGAAAAAATCGTTCCACCATGGTGGAACGATTTTTCCCCCAGGATGGAACAATATTTTCTCCATGGAGGAACGATTTACTATCAGGCATCTTTTCCCTTAACCATAGGCAGGCTGAACGAGAAATATGGCGTATGCAAAGAGAAAGTAAAAACAGAAGTGAACAAAAGAGGCTTTTTTTCCTTCTAAAACTTCCCGCCATCCGTTTTCTTTTGCTATTTTTGCATTTTGTAATCTTCAGATTAGAAATGAGAACAGAACCAACAACATATAACTTGCTTAACACCATTACATTTCCCGAGGATTTACGCCAACTCAGCGTAGAAGAGCTTCCTGAAGTCTGTAAAGAATTGAGGCAAGACATTATAAAGGAGGTTTCCTGCAACCCCGGACATTTCGCAGCCAGCCTGGGCACGGTAGAGCTGACCGTTGCCCTGCACTACGTATTCAATACTCCGTACGACCGCATAGTCTGGGATGTAGGCCATCAGGCGTACGGGCACAAGATACTGACCGGACGCCGTGAAGCATTCTCCACCAACCGTAAATTCAAGGGAGTTCGTCCTTTTCCCTCACCAGAGGAAAGCGATTATGACACATTCACCTGCGGACATGCGTCAAATTCAATCTCCGCCGCCCTTGGCATGGCTGTTGCCGCTGCCGAAAAAGGCGAGAAGGACCGCCATGTAGTGGCCATCATCGGCGACGGAAGCATGAGCGGCGGCTTAGCTTTTGAAGGACTGAACAACGCTTCGTCCACCCCAAACAACCTTCTTATCATTCTCAACGACAATGATATGTCGATAGACAGAAGTGTAGGTGGCATGAAGCAGTATCTTTTCAACCTAACTACCAGCAACCGCTATAACCAGCTGCGCTTCAAAACTTCCAGACTGCTATTCAAAATGGGACTTTTGAACGAGGACCGCCGCAAAGCGCTGATTCGCTTTGCCAACAGTCTGAAATCAATGGCCGCCCAGCAGCAGAATATCTTTGAAGGGATGAACATCCGCTACTTCGGTCCTATCAATGGACACGATGTGAAAAACATAGCCCGTGTCCTGCGGGACATCAAAGATATGCAGGGACCGAAAATACTGCATCTGCACACTGTAAAAGGAAAAGGATTCGAACCTGCCGAGAAGAATCCCGATATCTGGCATGCACCGGGCAAGTTCGATCCGAAAACCGGAAAACGCCTCAAGGCAGATACCAGCAACCTGCCTCCGCTTTACCAGGACGTGTTTGGGGAAACACTGGTAGAACTGGCAAAGGAAAATCCGAGAATCGTCGGAGTAACCCCCGCCATGCCCACTGGCTGCTCTATGAACAAGCTGATGGACACCATGCCCGACCGTGCCTTCGATGTGGGTATTGCCGAAGGACATGCAGCCACTTTCTCGGGCGGTATGGCAAAAGAAGGAATGCAACCTTTCTGCAACATCTACTCCTCCTTCATGCAGCGGGCATACGATAATGTCATCCATGACATCGCCCTGCTCCGCCTCCCCGTCGTACTTTGTCTGGACCGCGCCGGACTGGTGGGAGAAGACGGACCGACCCACCACGGAGTTTTCGACCTGGCCTATTTCCGTCCGATTCCCAACCTGACCATATCTTCACCGATGGACGAACATGAATTGCGCCGCCTGATGTACACGGCACAATTGTCAGACAAAGGTCCGTTCGTCATCCGCTATCCCCGCGGACGCGGCGTATTACTGGACTGGAAATGTCCGCTGGAAGAAATCCCCGTAGGTAAAGGGCGTAAACTGAAGGAAGGTAAAGACCTGGCAGTCATCACCCTCGGTCCCATAGGCAACGTAGCCGCACGTGCCATAGAGCGCGCAGAGAAAGACAAAGGGATCTCCATAGCCCATTACGACCTGCGTTTTCTCAAACCGCTCGACGAAGCCTTGCTGCACGAGGTAGGACTCAACTTCCAGCATGTCGTCACCATAGAAGACGGTGTCAAAAAAGGAGGAATGGGCAGTGCCATACTGGAGTTCATGGCAGACAATGACTATATCCCCCATATCAGACGTATCGGTGTACCCGATGCCTTCATAGAGCACGGCACCATACAAGAGTTGCATCATCTTTGCGGAATGGACGAAGAAGGAATCTATAATCAATTGATAATTGATAGTTGAAAATTGACCGTTTAAGTATCTACCCCATATGTCAACTATTAATTATCAACTATCAACTAATTAAAAGTGAAAATAATTATTGCAGGTGCCGGCGCAGTAGGCACACACTTGGCTAAATTGCTGTCCCGCGAGAAGCAGGACATCATTCTGATGGACGACAACGAAGAAAAGTTGAGCACCCTAAACTCCAACTTTGACTTAATGACGGCTACGGCCTCCCCTACATCCATAAAAGGCTTGAAAGAAGTGGGAGTGAGAGAAGCCGACTTGTTCATAGCCGTCACCCCTGATGAAAGCCGGAACATGACCGCATGCATGCTGGCAAACAATCTGGGAGCACAGAAGACCGTAGCCCGCATTGACAACTACGAATACCTGCTGCCCAAAAACAAGGAATTTTTCCAGAAGCTGGGTGTCGATTCACTCATCTACCCGGAAATGCTTGCCGCCAAAGAGATCGTATCCTCCATCCGCATGAGCTGGGTACGCCAATGGTGGGAATTCTGCGGAGGCGCCTTGATACTGATAGGCACCAAAATACGCGAAAAAGCCGAGATACTGGACATCCCTCTCCACAAACTGGGCGGACCGGAGCTGCCCTATCACGTGGTAGCCATCAAACGGGGAAGCGAGACACTGATTCCCCGCGGTGACGATACCATCAAGCTACATGACATCGTATACTTTACCACCATCAGGAAATACGTCCCCTACATCCGCAAAATAGCTGGCAAGGAAGATTATGCTGATGTGCGCAACGTAATGATTATGGGTGGAAGCCGAATTGCCGTACGCACCGCCCAATACGTCCCGGACTACATGCAGGTGAAAATCGTGGACAACGACTTGAACCGCTGCAACCGTCTGACCGAGTTGCTTGACGACCGCACCATGATTATCAATGGCGACGGGCGGGATATGGACTTACTTGTGGAAGAGGGACTGAAAAACACGGAAGCCTTCGTTGCCTTGACCGGCAATTCGGAGACCAATATTCTAGCCTGCCTTGCCGCCAAACGCATGGGAGTCAGCAAAACCGTAGCAGAAGTGGAGAATATAGACTACATAGGCATGGCTGAAAGCCTTGACATCGGCACTGTCATCAACAAAAAGATGATTGCCGCCAGCCACATTTATCAGATGATGCTGGATGCGGACGTCAGCAATGTGAAATGCCTGACCTTTGCCAATGCCGATGTAGCGGAATTTACCGTTAAGGCCGGCTCAAAGATTACCAAACATCCGGTAAAAGACCTCGGCCTCCCGAAAGGAACCACCATCGGCGGACTTATCCGTCAGGGGGAAGGCGTCGTGGTTATGGGTAATACCTTGATACAACCGGGTGACCATGTGGTGGTATTCTGTCTAAACATGATGATTAAGAAAATCGAAAAATACTTTAACTAATAGAGAATGAGTCGTTGGTAAATGATTAACTTCAAGACAATCATACGGATTATCGGTATTCTGCTATTGCTGGAAACAGTCATGTTTCTGGTCTGTTCGAGCGTGTCTTTCTACTACAGAGAAAGCGATATGCTCGATTTCTGGAAAGCAGGAGGTATCACAGCAGGGATAGGCTTATTGCTGGCAGCTCTCGGTAAAGGAGGTGAACGGCAACTGACGCGCCGTGACGGATATGTACTGGTCAGCTTTGCCTGGGTGGCATTCTCTCTTTTCGGAATGCTGCCTTTCTATATAGGCGGATACATACCCGACATTGCCGATGCATTCTTCGAGACCATGTCCGGTTTCAGCAGTACGGGTGCCACTATTTTGGACGACATCGAGTCACTTCCTCATGGAATACTGTTCTGGCGCAGCATGACACAGTGGATTGGCGGCTTGGGAATCATCATGTTCACCATTGCAGTGCTTCCTATCTTCGGAGTCAGTGGTCTGCAGGTATTCGCAGCCGAAGCAAGCGGCCCCACACATGACAAGGTTCATCCGCGTATCGGTATCACCGCCAAGTGGATTTGGAGCATCTATACCGGCATAACCACTTTACTTGTCTGCCTGCTGATGCTTGGAGGCATGGACTGGTTCGACAGCATCTGCCATGCATTTGCCACTACCGGCACCGGTGGATTCTCTACCAAGCAGGCCAGCGTTGCCTACTATAATTCTCCTTATATAGAATATGTCATCTCCATCTTCATGTTTATCTCCGGTATCAACTTCACTTTAGTATTATTGTTCGTCAACCGGAAATTCAAGAAGTTCATCGGCAATGCCGAGCTGAAATTCTATTTCGGTTCAGTTGTGCTCTTCACTGCCGTCATAGCCATCGTGCTTTACTATACCAGTCCCATGGGGATGGAAGAATCCTTCCGCAAATCCTTGTTCCAGGTAATCTCCCTCCAGACCTCCACCGGTTTTGCGACAGATGACTATATGCAATGGACACCCGTCTTGTGGGGGCTGCTTACCATCATCATGCTGATGGGAGCGTGTGCAGGCAGTACCACCGGAGGCTTGAAGTGTATACGTATGGTAATTCTTACCAAAGTCTCACGAAACGAGTTCAAACACATCCTACACCCCAATGCCATACTTCCGGTACGGATAAACAAGCAGGTAATCTCTCCCTCCATTGTCTCCACCGTACTGGCTTTTTGTTTTATTTATATCTCCATTATAGTCATCGGCACACTGCTCATGATGGCTATGGGTGTCGGGGCTGAAGAATCAATGGGCTGCGTCATTTCCAGTATCGGTAATATGGGACCCGGATTGGGTGAAACCGGACCTGCCTATTCGTGGAATGCCCTGCCCGATGCAGCTAAATGGCTGTTATCCTTTTTAATGCTTCTGGGTCGTCTTGAGTTATTTACCGTACTGCTGCTTTTCACACCGGATTTCTGGAAACGGAATTGATTTAGGATAAAAAGTGTAAAAATAATCATTTTTTGTTATGCGGGGATAGCAAATTGAACAATACTTATTATATCTTTGCGTCCTTGAAAGAGAGAATTGTGGTATGAAGCAATGCATTAAATACTGTTTAATCATAATCTTTGCAGCCCTATTGCACGACAGTGCAACCGGAGCTGCAGATATTTTGTGCGTTCCTGCCACCCGACAAGCAGAATGCTGTACGCTGTCACAAGCTCCTACCACCCAACAAGCAGTCCAGAAGTTCTACGACTTGTTTTCACCAAACTCCCTCTGCATAGAACATGTGGACCATACGCAAGTACCAACCAACAAAAGCGTACTCCTGCGCATGTACATCTACAAGATGCAGCAGCATGCCTATGCACCGGAATGCGACCGTTTGTTGAATCTGTCTCCTCATCCCGTACCCGACGCGAATTATTACGTGTTCGGGCTAAGAAAGATTATCATTTAGAAGGCCTGCAAGCGCAGACGCTTGCCCCTGACCTCGCCGGACAACAAATCAGAGGTTTTGTCCTCCGGTGCGATGTATCTATTATTATATATCTAAAATCTTATCAGGTTTATGAACTTTACTTTGTTAGTGGTCGTCTTATTGACGGCAATCGCTTTCGTGGGTATCGTCATCGCGCTCTCCAATGCGATAGCACCCCGTTCGTACAATGCACAGAAGATGGAGCCGTACGAGTGTGGTATCCCTACCCGCGGTAAATCGTGGATGCAATTCCGGGTAGGTTACTATCTGTTTGCCATCTTGTTCCTGATGTTCGAAGTGGAAACGGTATTTCTGTTCCCTTGGGCAGTCATCACCCGCGAACTTGGCGTGGCAGGACTTTTCAGTGTTTTATTTTTCCTGATTATATTGATTCTGGGCCTTGCTTATGCCTGGAGGAAAGGAGCTTTGGAATGGAAGTAACAAAGAAACCGAAAATTAAATCTATCCCTTATGAGGAGTTTACAGACAACGAAACGTTGGAGAAACTGGTTCGGGAACTTAATGCCGGAGGCGCCAATGTCGCCCTTGGCGTACTGGACGATTTCGTCAACTGGGGACGCAGCAACTCACTGTGGCCTCTTACGTTTGCAACCAGCTGTTGCGGTATCGAATTCATGGCCCTCGGCGCAGCCCGCTACGATATGGCGCGCTTCGGGTTCGAGGTAGCCCGTGCCAGTCCGCGCCAGGCAGACATGATTATGGTTTGCGGAACAATAACCAACAAGATGGCTCCCGTTCTGAAACGTCTTTACGACCAGATGGCCGATCCGAAATATGTAGTAGCCGTAGGCGGCTGTGCCGTCAGCGGAGGCCCGTTCAAGAAATCCTATCACGTGGTGAACGGTGTGGACAAGATTCTGCCGGTGGATGTCTACATTCCCGGTTGCCCTCCGCGTCCGGAAGCATTCTACTACGGCATGATGCAATTGCAGCGTAAAGTGAAAATAGAGAAATACTTCGGTGGAGTAAACAGAAAAGAAGAGAACCACTAATCAGTACTTAAAAATATGGAAATAAAATACATAGAGCCCTCAGTCCTGCACGACGAAATGCTGCGTCTGCGGAAAGAGAAACAAATGGACTTCCTGGAATGCCTCAGCGGTATGGATTGGGGAATACCCGACGAGAAAGACGCACCGGACACCCCCCGCGGACTCGGTGTAGTCTATCTGTTGGAATCTACTGTTACCGGCGAACGGATAGCGGTACGCACCGCCACTCTAAACCGGGAACATCCCGAACTTCCTTCCGTCAGCGATATCTGGAAAGCTGCGGATTTCAACGAGCGCGAAGTCTACGACTTTTACGGCATCGTTTTCATCGGTCATCCGGATATGCGCCGACTCTATCTGCGCAATGACTGGGTAGGCTATCCCATGCGTAAAGACAATGAGCCGGAAAAAGATAATCCGTTGCGTATGGACAACGAAGAAACGGTGGACACCACTATGGAATTGGAGCTGAATCCCGACGGTAGCATCAAGAATAAGGAGATGCAACTTTTCGGTGATGAGGAATATGTGGTGAACATCGGTCCCCAACATCCGGCCACCCACGGCGTAATGCGCTTCCGTGTATCATTGGAGGGTGAAATCATCGACAAGATTGATGCCAACTGCGGCTACATCCACCGGGGTATCGAGAAGATGTGCGAAAGCCTGACCTATCCGCAGACCTTGGCTCTGACCGACCGTCTGGACTACCTGGGCGCACACCAGAACCGCCATGCCTTGTGCATGTGTATCGAAAAGGCAATGGGCGTGGAAGTAAGCGAACGCGTGCAGTACATACGTACCATCATGGACGAGTTGCAGCGAATAGACTCTCACCTGCTGTTCTATTCTTGTCTTGCTATGGACCTGGGTGCATTAACGGCCTTCTTCTACGGTTTCCGCGACCGCGAAAAGATACTCGACATCTTTGAGGAAACTTGCGGCGGACGCCTCATCATGAACTACAACACCATCGGTGGCGTGCAGGCAGACATTGCTCCCGGCTTCGTAAAGAAAGTGAAGGAGTTTATCCCCTACCTCCGCGGTATCCTACACGAATATCACGACGTATTCACCGGGAACATCATTGCCCAGCAACGTCTGAAAGGTGTGGGTATACTCTCACGGGAAGATGCCATCGCCTTTGGAGCTACCGGAGGCACCGGACGCGCCAGCGGATGGGCCTGCGACGTGCGTAAGCGTATGCCATATGCCGTATATGACAAGGTGGACTTTAAAGAAGTCATCCGCACCGAAGGCGATTCATGGGCACGCTACCTTATCCGTATGGATGAAATTCTGGAGAGCCTGAAGATTATCGAGCAACTGATAGACAACATCCCGGAAGGAGCCTACCAGGAAAAGATGAAACCTATTATCCGCGTACCGGAAGGCACTTATTATGCAGCCGTAGAAGGTAGCCGCGGTGAGTTCGGCGTCTTCCTCGAAAGCCACGGCGACAAGATGCCTTACCGCCTGCATTTCCGCAGTACGGGCTTGCCATTGGTATCGACCGTAAATACGATTTGCCGCGGAGCTAAAATCGCCGACCTTATTGCCATTGGCGGAACATTGGATTATGTAGTACCAGATATTGACAGATAAAAGGATTTACGATTTGACAATTTACAATTTACCATGCGGAATTACAGCGCAGCCAAATTGTAAATTGTACATTGTGAATTGTAAATCAAAAAGCGCCTCGTAAATTGTAAATAGTAAATTGTAAATAGTAAATGAACAACGTGTTTGACTTTAGTATAGTAACCAACTGGATACACCAGATGCTGACTTCCCTGATGCCGGAAGGTCTGGCAATATTCCTCGAATGCGTGGTGATTGGCGTATGCATCATTTTGATGTATGCCGTGCTTGCCATCATCCTGATTTACATGGAGCGTAAGATATGCGCCTTCTTCCAATGCCGCCTCGGTCCGATGCGCGTGGGGAAATGGGGATTGCTCCAAGTGCCCTGCGACGTCATCAAGATGTTGACAAAGGAAATCATTGATTTGAAATTCTCTGACCGGTTCCTCTACAATCTGGCACCGTTCATGGTAATCATCGCTTCTTTCCTGACATTTGCCTGCCTGCCCATCAACAAGGGATTGGAGGTATTGGACTTCAATGTAGGAGTGTTCTTCCTGCTGGCTGCATCGAGTATCGGCGTAGTGGGTATCCTGCTGGCAGGCTGGAGTTCCAACAATAAATTCTCGCTGATTGGAGCCATGCGAAGCGGTGCGCAGATTATCAGCTACGAGTTGTCCTGCGGATTGAGCATACTGACAATGGTAGTGTTGATGGGAACCATGCAGTTCTCCGAAATAGTAGAAGGACAAGCTGACGGCTGGTTCATCTTCAAGGGACATATCCCTGCATTGATAGCCTTCATCATCTACCTCATTGCCGGAAATGCGGAAACCAACCGCGGTCCCTTCGACTTGCCCGAAGCCGAAAGCGAGTTGACTGCCGGATACCATACGGAATACAGCGGTATGGGCTTCGGATTCTTCTATCTGGCAGAATATTTGAATCTGTTTATCGTAGCCTCCGTGGCAGCCACCATCTTCCTGGGAGGCTGGATGCCGCTACACATCGTAGGCCTGGACGGCTTCAACGCAGTGATGGATTACATTCCGGGATTTGTATGGTTCTTCGGAAAGGCCTTCTTCGTAGTCTTCCTGCTGATGTGGATAAAGTGGACCTTCCCCCGCCTGCGTATTGACCAGATTCTGAATCTGGAGTGGAAGTACCTGGTACCCATCTCTATGGTGAACTTGATTTTGATGGTATTAATTGTAGTATTTAAATTGCATTTCTAACCGGCGTAGCGCCGGAGCAAGATTTCCTTGCGGATAATTTTAATAAAGGCAAAAGTAATGAAAGAAAAGAACTCTTATATCGGCGGACTCATACACGGCGTCACTTCTCTGCTGACAGGTATGAAAACAACCATGACCGTATTCTGCCGACGAAAGACTACCGAACAATATCCGGAAAACCGCTCGAGATTGAAACTCTCCGACCGTTTCCGTGGCACGCTGACCATGCCCCATAATGATAAAAATGAACATCGGTGTGTAGCTTGCGGTTTGTGCCAGATGGCTTGTCCCAACGACACTATCAAGGTGACCGGCGAGATGGTTGAAACGGAAGACGGCAAGAAAAAGAAGATATTGGTTAAGTACGAATACGACCTCGGTTCGTGCATGTTCTGCCAACTCTGTGTGAATGCCTGCCCTCACGATGCCATCACGTTCGACCAGGATTTTGAGCATGCAGTGTTTGACCGCACGAAACTGGTCATGACGCTGAACCGTCCGGGCAGCCATGTAGAAGAAAAAAAGAAACCCGCTGCTCCCAAAGAAGAGACAACAAAGTAATTCGTTAATAGTAACTTGTAATTAAACAACATGGAAATAACTCTTGAAACAGTAGTATTCTACTTCCTTGCGGCCTTTATCACCGTATTTTCCATCTTGACGGTAACGACCCACCGCATGGTGCGCTCGGCCACCTACCTGCTGTTCGTGCTTTTCGGTACGGCAGGCATCTACTTTCTGCTGGGTTACACCTTCCTCGGTTCCGTGCAGATTATGGTCTATGCCGGCGGTATCGTAGTGCTCTACGTCTTCTCCATACTGCTTACCAGTGGCGAAGGCGATGTCATCGAGAAGTTAAAGCGTAGCAGGTTCCTTGCCGGACTGGGTGCCACCGTGGGCGGTGCCATCATCGTAGTATTCATCACTTTGAAGCATAAGTTCATTGCCACCACCGACGTGGAGCCTTTGGAAGTCAACATCAAGACCATCGGTCACCACATGCTGAGCGGTGACAAGTATGGTTATCTGCTTCCCTTCGAAGCTGTCAGCATCTTGTTATTGGCATGTATCGTAGGTGGATTATTAATAGCACGTAAAAGATAAGAATTATGATACACATGGAATATTATCTGATAGTTTCGGCTATCATGTTCTTCGCAGGCATCTACGGGTTCTTCACCCGCCGCAACACGCTGGCGATACTTATCAGCATCGAGCTGATACTGAATGCCACGGACATCAACTTTGCTGTATTCAACCGTTTCCTATTCCCCGGAGGACTGGAAGGATATTTCTTCTCTTTATTCTCCATCGCCATCTCGGCGGCCGAAACGGCTGTAGCCATTGCCATCATGATTAACATCTACCGCAACATCCGCAGCATCCAGGTGAACAAACTGGATGAGATGAAGTGGTAAGAGCAAGAATCGCCAAGCGATGTTTCTTGAATAGTAATAATTGATAAACATAGTATATATGGAATATACAATATTAATCCTTCTACTCCCTTTCCTCTCTTTCCTCGCTCTGGGACTTGGAGGTAAATGGATGTCACACCGCACTGCCGGCCTTATCGGAACTGCGGCACTGAGTGTGGTCGCAGTGCTTTCCTATCTCACCGCAGGAATGTACTTCAGCGCTCCCCGCCTTGCCGATGGTACGTACGAGGCGCTAATGCCCTATAACTTCAAATGGCTGCCTTTCACAGAAAGCCTCAGTATCGACATGGGTATCCTACTCGACCCGATTTCGGTTATGATGCTCGTGGTCATCAGTACCGTTTCGCTGCTGGTACACATATACTCTTTCGGCTACATGAAGGGCGAACGCGGTTTCCAGCGTTACTACGCCTTCCTGTCGCTCTTCACCATGTCCATGCTCGGACTGGTAGTAGCAACGAATATCTTCCAGATGTATCTGTTCTGGGAGTTGGTGGGCGTGTCCTCCTATCTGCTGATTGGTTTCTATTATACGAAGCCGGCGGCTATTGCCGCTTCGAAGAAGGCGTTTATCGTGACCCGTTTTGCTGACCTGGGATTCCTTATAGGTATCCTCGTCTATGGGTATTATGCCGGTACATACACCTTCAGCCCTAATGAGATGGCGCTGGCAAAGGGTGGTGCGGCCATGATTCCGCTGGCCTTGGGACTGATGTTCATCGGTGGTGCCGGAAAGAGTGCCATGTTCCCGTTGCACATCTGGCTGCCCGATGCCATGGAAGGTCCTACGCCGGTCAGTGCACTGATTCATGCCGCCACGATGGTGGTTGCAGGTGTCTATCTGGTGGCACGCATGTTCCCGTTGTTCATAGAATATGCTCCCAGCGTGCTGCACATCGTGGCATACGTAGGAGCCTTCACGGCATTCTATGCCGCCAGTGTGGCATGTGTGCAGAGTGACATCAAGCGTGTACTGGCATTCTCCACCATCTCCCAAATCGGTTTCATGATGGTGGCGCTGGGTGTATGTACATCAGCCAACCCACACGAAGGGGGACTGGGCTACATGGCAGGCATGTTCCACTTGTTCACACACGCCATGTTCAAGGCATTGCTGTTCCTCGGAGCGGGTAGCATCATCCATGCCGTACACAGTAACGAGATGTCTGCCATGGGCGGACTGCGGAAGTATATGCCCATTACGCATATCACGTTCCTCATCGCATGTCTCGCCATTGCTGGTATCCCGCCGTTCTCCGGATTCTTCTCCAAAGATGAAATCCTGACGGCATGCTTCCTGTTCAGCCCCACTATGGGATGGATTATGACAGTGATTGCAGGTATGACAGCATTCTATATGTTCCGTCTTTATTATGGTATCTTTTGGGCCGGCTCAGAGCCGGGACAAAAGTCGGCAAGTGATGGGGGCGACAGCCACGTGCCTCACCCCCACGAGAGTCCTCTGGCGATGACCCTGCCCCTGATGCTCCTTGCTGTGGTTACGATAGTTGCCGGTTTCATTCCTTTCGGACACTTCATCAGTTCCAACGGTGAAGCATATAACATCCATCTGGACTGGAGTGTGGCAGGTACAAGTATCGCCGTAGCGGTGGTTTCCATAGCCATTGCCACCTACATCTATGCAGGTAGCCGGCAACCCGTTGCCGATACATTGGCACACCGTTTCAAAGGCTTGTGGACAGCAGCTTACCACCGCTTCTATCTGGACGAGGTCTACCAGTTCATCACCCACCGCATCATCTTCGGCTGCATCTGCCGCCCCATCGCCTGGTGGGACCGCCATGTAGTGGACGGCTTCTTCAACTTCCTTGCCTGGAGTGCCGAGGCTACCAGTGACGAGATACGCGGTCTGCAGAGCGGACGCATCCAGCAATATACATTTGTATTCCTGCTGGGCACGCTGGCACTGATACTGCTACTATTGCTATAACCCGAGATTTTTCAATCGTAAATCGTAAATCGTTAAATCGTAAATATAAAGATGAACTTTTTATCATTATTCGTACTCATCCCCTTGCTGATGTTGCTGGGTCTTTGGCTCAGCCGCAACATCGCACAAATACGCGCGGTGATGGTGACCGGTGCATCGGCTCTGCTGGTTCTTTCTGCAGCATTGACCGTGATGTACCTCAATGCACGCCACGCTGGTGCCACGGATGAAATGCTGTTCCGTGCCGACATGGTCTGGTATCCTGCACTCAACATCCACTATTCGGTAGGAGTAGACGGTATTTCGGTAGCCATGCTGCTGCTTTCGGCCATCATTGTCTTTACCGGAACATTCGCCTCCTGGAGGCTGCAACCGCTGACTAAAGAATATTTCCTTTGGTTCACCTTCCTCTCCATCGGTGTGTTCGGGTTCTTCATCTCGATAGACCTGTTCACCATGTTCATGTTCTACGAGGTTGCCCTCATTCCCATGTATCTGCTTATCGGTGTATGGGGGTCGGGACGCAAGGAGTACTCCGCCATGAAGCTGACACTGATGCTGATGGGCGGCTCCGCCTTCCTGCTTATCGGTATCCTGGGTATCTACTACGGTGCCGGAGCCACCTCTATGAACCTATTGGAAATAGCACAGATGCACAATATTCCCATCGAACAGCAACGTATCTGGTTCCCGCTCACCTTCCTCGGTTTCGGTGTGCTGGGCGCTCTGTTCCCGTTCCACACATGGAGCCCCGACGGTCACGCCTCCGCACCGACTGCCGTATCCATGCTCCATGCCGGTGTATTGATGAAACTGGGAGGTTACGGATGTTTCCGCATAGCCATGTACCTGATGCCCGAAGCTGCACAAGAACTGGGATGGATATTCCTGATTCTTACCGGAATCTCCGTGGTATACGGTGCATTCTCCGCTTGTGTACAAACCGACTTGAAGTATATCAATGCCTACTCTTCCGTCAGCCATTGCGGCCTGGTGTTGTTCGCCATCCTGATGATGAACCAGACAGCTTGCACGGGTGCTGTTCTGCAGATGCTCTCTCACGGACTGATGACAGCCTTGTTCTTCGCCCTTATCGGTATGATATACGGACGTACCCATACGCGTGACGTCCGCGAACTCTCCGGTCTGATGAAGATTATGCCTTTTCTGGCTGTCTGCTATGTAATCGCCGGTCTTGCCAATCTGGGACTGCCCGGACTCAGCGGTTTCATTGCCGAAATGACCATCTTCACCGGTTCGTTCCAGCATCCCGATACGTTCCACCGCGTGTGGACGGTCATTGCATGCAGCTCCATCGTGATTACGGCAGTCTATATCCTGCGACTGGTAGGAAAGATTCTCTATGGCACCTGCACTAACAAGCATCACCTCACCTTGAGCGATGCAACCTGGGACGAACGTACAGCGGTCATCATCCTCATCGCATGCGTTGCCGCCCTCGGTATGGCACCATGGTGGATTAGCGGCATGATTGGAGACAGCGTGCTGCCAATAACTGATTTATTTACGATTTGACGATTTACGATTGATAAATGACTTGTAAATCCCAAGAGTAACCTCAATCGTAAATCGTAAAATCGTAAATCCCAAGAGTAATTTCAATCGTAAATCGTAAATCGTAAAATCGTAAATAGATATGGATTATTCCCAATTCCTCCTGCTCAAAGAAGAGCTTTCGCTGATATTGGTCATCGTCATCCTTTTTGTCGCCGACCTCTTCATGAGTCCGGATGCACACAAGAATGACGGCAAACCGGTGCTGAACACAATGCTGCCAGTTGTTCTGCTGACCATACATACACTTATCACCATCGTCCCCGGTCCTGTGGCCGATGCCTTTGGCGGCATGTATCACAACCAGCCGATACAGAGCATCGTGAAATCCATTCTCAGTATAGGTACACTGATTGTATTCCTGATGGCCCACGAATGGATGCGCCGTCCGGACACTGCCATCAAACAAGGTGAGTTCTACATTCTGACACTTTCCACCCTGCTGGGTATGTACTTCATGATTTCCGCCGGACACTTCCTGATGTTCTTCATCGGACTGGAGACGGCAAGCATCCCGATGGCAGCCCTGGTTGCCTTCGACAAATACCGCCACCACTCTGCCGAGGCAGGTGCCAAATATATTCTCACGGCACTGTTCTCCAGCGGATTGCTGCTATACGGATTATCTTTGATTTACGGTACGGTAGGCACTCTCTACTTTGCCGACATACCGGCACGCCTCACCGGCGACCCGTTGCAGATTATGGCATTCGTATTCTTCTTCTCCGGCATGGGATTCAAAATATCACTGGTGCCTTTCCATCTTTGGACAGCAGACGTTTACGAAGGCGCTCCAAGTACGGTAACCGCTTATTTAAGCGTTATCTCCAAAGGCTCTGCCGCTTTCGTGCTGATGACTATCCTCATCAAGGTATTCGCCCCGATGGTAGCTCAATGGCAAGAAGTGCTCTACTGGATCATCATCGCCTCTATCACGCTTGCCAATCTCTTCGCCTTGCGTCAGCAGAACTTGAAACGATTGATGGCTTTTTCCAGTATCTCGCAGGCAGGTTATATCATGCTGGGGATTATCAGCGGCACTTCACAAGGTATGACTTCATTGGTCTTTTATGTATTGATTTACATGTTTGCCAACCTCAGCGTATTTACAGTCATCACGATTGTAGCCCTGCGTGCCCATAAATTCACGCTCGACGACTACAACGGGCTGTACAATACCAATCCAAAGCTCGCTTTCCTGATGACCTTAGCCTTGTTCTCTCTGGCAGGCATCCCGCCGTTTGCGGGCTTCTTCTCGAAGTTCTTCATCTTTGCGGCAGCTTTCGAAGGCGGCTTCCATCTGCTGGTATTCATTGCCCTTATCAATACAATCATCTCGCTTTATTACTATCTGAAGATTGTAAAGGCAATGTACATCAACAAGAGCGACGAGCCGATTGCAGCATTCCGCAGTGACAACTATACACGTGCCAGCCTGGCCATTTGCACGCTGGGTATTGTGGTACTGAGTATTGCAAGTGTGGTATATCAATCCATCGATAAGTTCTCATTCGGATTATAACCGGAGGGTATCATCACTTACCACAAATTACACAGATTGGCACAAATTATCTTTAGAAGTTCTGATAATCAAGAGCTTTGACTTGTGTTAATCTGCATAATTTGTGGTGAGTGTGTATTTTAGCACATTTCCATACTATACAATCGGCAGCACAAACCAAAAGCATGAGCCTTTCCCCGGTTCACTGTCCACACCGATTGTGCCACCCAACTGCTCTATAATGCTCTTGCTGATAGAAAGCCCCAGGCCGGTGCCATGCACAAACGTATTCAGCTTTATAAAACGGTCGAATATCTGAGCCTGCATTTCCGGCTCAATGCCAAGGCCCGTATCGGCCACATAAAAACGCAAATGAGTTTCATCCACCTTATCATATCCTACACGTATACTTCCCGCAGTGGTGAACTTGATGGCATTGTTGACAAAGTTGGCTATGACCTGATTCAAACGGTTACGGTCACTGACAATCCGGCATTCCGGCAGATGACGGTCGAAGAGAACTTCCACACCCGGTTTAGCCTTCATCTTCATGAAGCGCACGATGTCCTCACACAGCATGTTCACGTCCAGCTCTTTTTCCACAAAGTCAAATGTCCCGGCCTCTATCTTGGACAAATCCAGTATGTCGGAAATCAGCTGCAACAGCAGGTCATTGTTTTCTTCAATAATCGCCATATACTGCCTTTTTTCCTCCATGTCCCCGGTCTCTCCCATCAGACTGGAGAAACCGACAATCGCATTCAGGGGCGTACGTATCTCATGGCTCATATTGGCAAGGAAGGCACTCTTCAGACGGTCGGCGGTTTCTGCCTTCTCCTTGGCTTCAATCAGCATAGCCTCCGTCTCCTTCAATTCCGTAATGTCATAGTTGACGCCTATCAGCTCTATTTGTCCGTTCTCCGGTTCAAACAGATTGACAACCACATTGGTACGTACCCAGTTCCATTTTCCCTTTTCGCCCGGACGCTCAATGCGCATCTCTCCCTGGAAATGTTTGGCTTCGCCCACACGGGCCTTACTGAAGAAATCAAGCATCCTCCTGCGGTCACTGGGGTACATCTTGCTGTATATTCCCACGACATCCGCCAATTGGGTATTCTCGTCCTCTCCCATATTCTTATACCATTGCTTGATGGCATAGCCTTTCCGGTCGAGCAGGTTCAGCTTGGCATAACCTACCTTCGCATAATCCGATATAAGCAGGAAGAAATTCTCGAAATCACAGATACGGCTCATGGCATCAATCCGTTCCGTATTGTCGATGTTAATCATGGCATAGCCGGTAAAGTTACCTTTACTGTCATACACCTTGCTCACTTTCGTATAAAGATGTATCACATCCTTCGGCTGTTTGGAAGTGGAGTAATACCCTTCAGTCCGGTCGAAAGCATAATTCAGGCGAAAGTCGACCATATCCTCAGTCTGTATACGTTCTGCCAATTGGGCGGACACATTCGGGTTCTCGAATAAGTTCACTCCAATGACATCCTGTTTGTCACGGACCCCGAATATCTCCATATCCTTATTGTTGATGTCTACCAGGAATCCGTCTTTGTCATAGATTTCCACCCCGGCCGGTATATTGGCAAAGATATTCTTGAACAGTTTTTCGCTATGGTCCAAAGCCAGATGAGTCTGTACCGAGTCTGTCGTATCGAGGAATAACGCCACCACTTCATTCTTTTCCGGAGAGTATATCACCACGTGGCAGTGCTTGTTGGTAAGCTCAAAACACATGTCCATTTCCTTATGTGTCCCGGTGTTCACTATCTCAAGCAGATATTCCAGTCTGGGGGCCGCCTCCCTTGAAAAGGACGAGGCTGTCTTGCCGATAAACGTCGACGCAGGTTTTCCCAGAAAATCGGCAAAGATAGAATTCGCATCTGTCACATAATACCCGTAGGGGTTGTCCTTTTCATCACAGACAATGGACATCCGCACATACCCCAAAGGCATATAGCGGAACAAGTTGCTGAGGAAAGTACGTTCGCGCACAGCCTCATCCTTCGTTTTGCGCAACTCTATGCAAATGCTGATGACATTTGCCAACGAACTAAACCATTGGTAATCCTCGTTAGTCCACATTCGGGTACGGTCCACCAAATCAATGCCCATATATCCCCACACCTGGTCATTGGCAACCAGCGGAGTTACCATCAAGGACTTTATATTCTGTCTCGCCAGAATTTCATATTCGGCGTAAGCGTGCTCCGGCAGTTGCCCCAGCGTTTCCAGCAGAACGGGCTTTTGTGCCATAATCTGTGACGTCCACCACGGCAGGCTGTCAGCCTGAACTCCTTGAAGCATTTCTTTCTCAGGAGCCACTCCCGGAGCCACCACCTCGTATGTGCAGCTCTGGTACCGGCACTTCTCATCATATTGGAATATATAGACACGTCCGCCGCGAAAGAAATCAAGAATATCTTTCAGTATGTCGTAAATGCCCGCACTTATATCCTCGTCTTTCAGGAAGCGGAATAGGGAATGGGATATTGAGGTCTGCCGATAAAGTAAATCGTTCACTCTTTGCAAAGCCTGCTTCGCAGCCTCCTCCTTCGGCATCTCTACGCGCTGCAACACTCCGAAAGCCTTCAATGTACCATCCGGCAAATGCTCCTTATACCCCACGCGCGAGTAGACCCAGACCACTCCTTCAGTAGAATAGATAGGAAACGTCTGTTCATAGACCTCCATATTCTGAATGGCAAGGAACTCCCGGCTGATACGCGTCCGATAGTCTTCGCGTATCATTTTACCGAAATCCTCAAAGCTCAGGTATTCCCCTTCCAAGCCTAACAACTTACAGACATATTCGGAGCAGAGATACTGCCTTGAAGAAAAATCAGCCTCCCACCAACCTATCCGGCCAAGAATGGAAAGGCGCCGGAAACGTTCACTATCGTCACGATGAACAGCCATATATTTATCAATATTGGTTTGAGATACAAAAATAGCCATAAAACTCTAATAAGCAACCATTAGAAACCTTTTTCGTCCCAAGCAGCCTATATATAAGGATAACAAACAATCCGGAAGAATGTGCGGTAACCAAATCGTAATAGATTTGAAAATGAAACGTATGCTCCATGTATCACCGGTGTAATGTCATTGCCTCATCTTTGCAGCGGATTAAAAAACGTACAAAGAAAAGAGATGAGCATGAAATTAGACTTGGGAAAGATTTTCTTCCTTATTTTATTCCTCACACTTTCCGTCATGGCTGCCACGGCGGGAACCGTCAAAGGGACAATCACCGACCGACAAACCAAAGAGCCGCTGACGGGAGCCACCGTGCAAGTAAGCGGAACAGCACAAGGCGCCGTCGCCGATTTGGATGGTAACTATACACTGGAGCTGAAGAACGGGACCTATACCCTCACCGTCCGTTACATCGGCTACAAAGACATGACGATGAACGCCGTAGAGATAAAGGGTGAAACCGTGCTGAACTTCGACATGGAGCCGGACACTCAAACCCTGGGCGAAGTGCAGGTCACCGCCAAGAAGAACCTCGAAGGCGAACGCGCCTTGCAGATGGAACGGCAAAAAGCGACCCTCGCCATCGAGAACCTCGGTTCCAAAGAGATGTCCCTCAAAGGCATCGGCAATGTGGAAGAAGGAGTAAAGAAAATAACGGGTATCTCCCGCGGACTGGGTGACCGCTACAGCACCACCACGCTGAACGGACTGCCCATCGCCTCGCCCAACCCGGACAACAAGCTGGTGCCGCTCGACCTGTTCCCCTCGTCCACCGTACAGAACATCACCGTCAGCAAAGTGTATGACGCAGCCGCCTTTGCCGACTACAGCGGTGCGCACATCAACATCAGCACCAAAGAAAACATACCGGAAGATTTCTTCCAACTGAGCCTCAACACGGGCGGGAAGTTCAACACCTTAGGCAAAGACCGCTATCAGATGGACCGCAGCGGCTCGCTCCTGAAGACACCCGGCGTAGACGCGGCCGCCCTCGACATGCCCTTGATGGAGTTTGACAAATACGTGAAGACCCACAATATCTTCGATACCTCCTTTGCCGCCAGCAAGAAGAGTTCGTTGCCCGAACTGGGCGGAAACCTCGGTTTCGGCAAGAACTTCGGTATAGGCAACCAGACACTCAGCCTGCTTGCCTCCTTCAGCGCCAGCAACGGCTACCAGAACATGGAAGATGCCTTCTACAAGACACTCGAAGCCACCGGCACCGTGCAGGACGACTTCTCCTACGACAGCTTTGCGCAGGAACTGAAGCTCGCCGCCCTCAGCTACCTGGGCTATACCCTGCGCCGGAGCGACCGCATAGGCTACACTTTCTTCTACGCCCGCAATGCCATCGACACCTATCAGCGCCGCGAAGGTACTGATGCCGAAGGACACGAGCTGACCGGCAGCAACAACATCATGCACATATACACCCTGCAAAACCATCAACTGAACGGAATCCATAACTTCGGCGAGGGCGACAGGTGGCAACTGACCTGGGGAGGCTCATACAGCAAGACCGGCAGCGAAGAGCCCGACCGACGGCAAGTGATGTACGTCAAAGACAACGACGGCAGCCTCAGGCTCTTCAAGCTGAACCGCCAAGAGACCATGCGCTACTTCGGCAGCCTGGACGAAGAAGAGTGGAACGCCAACCTCGCCATGCGCTGGAAGTGGAACGACACCAGCCACCTCAAGCTCGGCTTCAACTACAAGGACAAGAACCGCGACTACAGCGCTACCCGCTTCTACTACAACCTGAACAAACTGAACCCCGTCATCACCGACATCTACAACACCGACGGCTTCCTCAACCAGCAGAACATTGCCGACGGACAAATCGTGGTACAGCGTGTGATGCAGCCCAAAGACAGCTACCGCGCCGGAAACGAAATCTACTCCGCCTACCTGCTGACCGACTTCTATCCCACCGAAGCCCTCTTGGTGAACCTCGGCCTGCGCTACGAAATGAGCAAGCAATGGGTGCGCTACGCCAGCGACGGCGGCGACTGGTACTCCCGTCGGCGCAATTTAGACAAGAACGACCTCTTCCCCGCCCTGAACCTGAAATATGCGGTGAACCCCACCAACAGCATCCGCTTCTCTGCCTCGCGCACCGTCACCCGTCCCTCGTTCATCGAGATGGCCCCCTTCCTCTATCAAGAGTCCTACGGTTCGGCACAAATCCGCGGTAACGAAGAGTTGCAGAACGGTTACAACTACAACTTCGACCTACGTTACGAACGCTTCGGCAAGGACGGCGACATGCTCTCCGTGACCGGCTACTTCAAATACCTCGACAGCCCCATCGAACGCATCCAAGACCTGCAAGGCGGCGCCACGCTGCACAGCTTCAAGAATGCCGACAACGGCATGGCTGCCGGCGTGGAGCTGGAGATGCGCAAACGGCTCGTCAAAGACCTGCGCCTAGGCGCCAACATCAGTTACATGTACACCAACGTGAAGCTGCCCCAAGGCGGTGCCTACACCAACAAGGAACGTTCGCTGCAAGGCGCATCGCCCATCCTTGCCAATGCCGACCTCACCTACTCGCCACGCTTCGGCGAAGACAGGCAGCTCAACCTCGCCCTGCTCTACAACCTGCAAGGCAGCCGCATCCATGCGGTAGGCGTGTCGGGTCTGGGCGATGTCAGGCAACAGACGCTGCACACGTTGAACTTCAGCGCCGGATATAGCCTGAACAAGCACTTCAACCTGAAGCTGCAAGTGAACGACCTGCTGAACCGCGATGTCATCTTCAAGCAAGATGTGCCCACCACGGGGCAGGAAATGGAAGTGGAACGCTACCACAAGGGAACGAACTTTGAGGTGGGAATAAGCTACAACCTATAAAGCCCCCGCCCTCCCCCTGAAGGGAACGGAGAACACTCTTTGACAAACAAGCAGATTTAAGAGAATCAATCTGAATGACAGACAGATAAATTGGATATAACAACTAAAACAATTGAATTATGAAAACAATGAAATGGAAATTCTACTCTCTGGCCTTTGTAGCCGGAATGTCTATCCTCACCGCTTGCAGCAGCGACGACAACAACGACAATGACGGCAACGGCGGCAACGGAAACGGCAATGAAATCGAAAACGGTACGATACTGAAAGGTACCATCACCTCCGACGTGACCCTGGCTGCCGGAAACACCTACAAGCTGAGCGGCGAATACATCGTAGAAGAAGGTGGCACGCTCCACATAGAAGAAGGCGTGAAGATTATCGCCGTTTACGATGACATCGCAGACTACATCCTCGTGAAGCAGGGCGGTAAAATCAACGCCGTAGGCACGCCGGACAAACCCATCGTAATGACCAGCGAAAAAGAAGAGCCGGGCGCATGGGGAGGCATCCACATCTGCGGACGCGCCCACACCAATGCCGAAGGCGGCAAGGGAAGTTCTGAAATAGGCGGTGCCGTTTACGGCGGCAACGATGATGCCGACAACTCGGGCACGCTGCAATACATTCGTCTGGAATACACCGGCTTTGCCTTCGATGAAGAGCACGAAGCCAACGGTATCTCTTTCTACAGCGTAGGCAACGGTACCATCGTGGACCACTGCCAAGCCTACAAAGGTTCCGACGACGGCTTTGAGTTCTTCGGCGGCTCGGTAAACGTGAGCAACCTCGTAGCCGTAAGCTGTAGCGACGACTCCTTCGACTGGACCGAAGGCTGGAACGGCAAAGGCACCAACCTCGTGGCTTACCAAGAGGACAAATCCACACTGGGCTACGACTGCGACTGCCTGATGGAGTGCGACAACAACGGCAGCAACAACGCCGCCACTCCCGTTGCCCACCCCGTATTGAAGAACCTCATCCTCGTCGGCAACGGCGGCAGCAAGCAAGGCATCCGTCTGCGTGCCGGCACGGAAGTGGAAATAGACAACGCCAAGGTATGCGGCAAAGGCCAGCCCCTGACCGTGGAAACCGCCCTTACCGAAAACGCCCTGAAGAACGGCACCTCCAAGCTGACCAACATCACCCTCACCTCCGAGCTGAGCAGCAAAGAAGGCATCTACACCCATGCCGACTTCATCGCCGTGACAAGCAACAAGGTGGACGCCAACCTGAGCTACAGCTCTTTCGAGGACATCAGGAAAGAATGCAGCTGGATGAACGGAAGCTGGGTGAAGTAAAAAAAAGAAGCACTCGCAAGGCTATAAAAAAACACACAACTTCTTCAACAGCGTGCCCCTCGAATGCCTTCCGGCTTCAAGGGGTACGCGCTGTTTCAAGAAAGAAACTAAAAGTACCGTTTACTTCTTCTTCAGCTCCTTCTTCAATTCCTGAACCTGAAAGCTGAACAAGTCCAGATGACGGCAAACGCGCTGCATGAAACTGCCTGCCGCCCTGAAGCAGATACGCGAAATGCGCACTTTATCTGCCGTACAGTCCTCTATCCGTTCCACCGGTTCGCTGGTGATGGAGGGAAAAAAGTTTCCAAGTCCCTTGATGTTCACCGTGCGTCCACTGGCCAGATAGTCCGCTATAATATCCGGCAGTTGCACCAGCACGGACTGGGCATCGCCCACCTGCAGGGAGCTGACAAAAGCCAGCCTCTTGGCCAGTTCGTCATTGCTCACCGGTTCCGGCTGAAGCACTTTTGACGCCGCGTAGTAGCGCACCACTTCCTTGTCTCCACTCTTGTCCACCTTCTTGCGGACCACATAATTCATTGACATACCAATCTTTCTTTATAATTAGGTTCGTAAAAAACGAAAGATATTCCCGCCCGACGCGAGGCACACCTACAACTTGCATACACAAAGCCTATACCTTACGGTAAAGACTCCGTGACCGAATACCTTTCACTATATGACTGAATACCTAAAACACCCGGATGTATTGCCCCAAAACATGGGGATGTTTTCACCCAAAACACCCGGATGTAATACCCCAAAACATGGGGATGTTTTGGGAGAAAAGATGGGGATGTTCTGACCTTTCAGTATAGGGTTCAAAGGTAATGACTCCCTATGAGAAATACCATAGATATAGGCCTTTTTGATGGTCGGAATCAAGCTCCTTTTTCTTCGGAAGCAGCAGGCAGTACCCGCTGGAAATCTCTGCCGGACGGAGACTGGAATACCTGCAAATCGAATTCGGGGATGATTGCCAGCACATGGTCGAACACATCCGCCTGCACCCCTTCATAGGGCACCCAATCCTTCAGCGCACAGAAGAAATAAAGTTCTATCGGGATACCGCGGTCGGTAGGCTGGAGTTGGCGCACCATGCAGGTCAGTTCCTGATTTACGTCGGGAAGACTTTTCAAATAAGCCGTCAGATACGCCCGGAACACCCCCAGATTGGTCTGGCGGCGTCCGTTGACGAGGATGGAGTTATCGATGCCGTTTTCCACATTGTACTTTTCAATCACTTCCTCCGTCTGCTCCACATAATCTTTCAGTAGCTGTATCTTGCGATATTTTGCCAGCATCTCCGGGGTGCAGAAACGGACGCTGGTCATGTCGATATTGATACTGCGCTTCACTCGCCGCCCACCGCTCTCGCGCATGCCGCGCCAGTTCTGGAAGGAGTCGCTGACAAGCAGGTAAGGAGGGATGGTGGTAATGGTATTGTCCCAGTTGCGCACTTTTACGGTGTTCAACGTTACCTCTATCACCGTACCGTTGGCACCGTACTTGGGCATCTCAATCCAGTCGCCCACCTTCAGCATGTCGTTGGCCGAAAGCTGCACACCGGAGACAAAGCCCATAATGGAATCCTTGAATACCAGCATCAGGATGGCTGCCGAAGCACCCAATCCGGCAAGCAGCGAAAGCGGGTCGCGGCCTATCAGTTCGCCCACGACCACAATGCCACCCACCAGCCACAGAATGACCTGCATGGTCTGCAACATCCCCTTCAAAGGGCGGTCGCGGAACTGCTCCCTCTCGCTGTATACGCTATAAACAGCCTTCAGGAACGAGTTAACGAAACTCAGGAAAGTAATGATGATGTAAATAAGGCAGATACGCCGGATGAAATCCATTGCCGATGAACCGACTTCGACAAATGCCAATGGAACAAACAGATAGATGATAACGGGAGCCACCATGCGGCTGAGGTGCACCATCACTTTACGGTCGAATACGATGTCGTCCCACGTAGCCTTGGTCTTCTTCACCAGTTGTGCCACTACCTTCAGCAGGATTTTCCGGCATAGGGCATCCGCCAGGAAAGCAACGGCAAGTATCAGTGCAAAGGCAATGAATTGGTCGAGCATATCAGCCCGGGAAGGGGATATGCCCCACCCGATTAAAAGGTCGTCTATCTTCTTCAATATCTCCATAATCGTATGTTTATCATAACGGCAATCTTATCTACGCGACTGTTCCTCCCGCTCGAGGAACTCCATAATGTCTTCTTTCAACCACTGATAAAGATAAAGGTTCTTGTAGCCGCTGTTTTTTTTCAGCATCACGGATACATTGACCTGACTGTTCTCATACCCCGTCAGTTCGTTGCGGAACTGTTCGTTATGCTCTGCCAGGCGCTTTATCTCCTGCTCGCGTTCACGACGCAGCACCGTACATACCGGGATAAGGATTTTCAGCACTACACAATCCATGATATGGTGTCCTTGGATATAAAGATAGGTATTGTCCGGAGTCAGTCCCAAACGTTCCAACTCCGTGCCCAGCTGCTCCACCCGGTCGATGTAGCGGGGGAAACGGGCTTGCAGTTCGGACAGCTTGGCCGACACCGTCTTTTGCATCTCGTCCAGACTACGGTAAGGATGACGCAGGTTTATCTCTTGCAAACGCACGCAGGCGTTGAAGTCGTACATCGGGAAAGTGTGTGTGTCGTGCTGGCGGTAGAACCAGACATTCCACAGAAACAGCGGATAGGCAATCTGCGAATAACGCTTCAGGAAAGCGGGGAAGTCCAGGATATGCCGGTCGTTCAGCGTCGCCTGCACACAGACTTCATGCAGACTGTCGGCAAAGCAGTGGAAGTTCTCGATGGCATAACCGTAAGTCTGGAAGATATAGGGACTCTTGTTTATCCTATGCGACACCTTGGTGGCACCTTGCAGCAGGAAGTCGTAGTCGCTGTCTACACACGCTATCAGGCTGCGCCCCAGTTCCGATGTGTTCAACGTATTCATCAGCACCATCTTCTTGCCCTTTGCCAGAGAGGTGGCCGAGGGAAGCATCACTTGAAAATAACGCTCCTCATTCTCGAACTCAGACAACAGCGTCCGCCAGAAAGCGATGTCGTCATAGCTTTCCACATACGCCACTATGCGCCTGCGTGCTCTCTTGGGGGACAACTTGCGGGCGGCATCCAGATAGGCGGAAGTAAGGTTATGTCTTAGGGAAGTGGACACTTGGGTAGGGATTAAGGATTAGGGATGAGGGATGAGATTTCGCTGACTTCGGTGACGGCATCCAGCCAGCCTTCCATGATGACTGCGGGCGAATGGGTGGTGAGAATAAGCTGCACATTGGGATTCAGATTGCGTATCATGCCGATAAGCTTCTGCTGCCATTCGATGTGCAGGGAGGCTTCCGGCTCGTCCATGAAGAGTACGCAGTGGTCATCGTCACGCACCAGCACGGTCAGCAGGATGACCAGCATCTGCTTCTCGCCCGAAGACAGTTTGTAGGGCAGCAGGCGTTCACCGTTCTGATAGAAAACGATGTCGTTGCTTTTGCGGTCTATCGTCTTATGGGTATAGCTGAAAAGTTCGTCAATCATATCCTGGAACTTCCGCTTGGGGAGGGAAAGGGAGGGAGCCAGGCTACGCTGCTCTTCATCACCGCTGAGCAGTTCTATCATCTTGTTGCCGATGTTCACCTGATAGTCCAGATAACGGCGCTGGAGCAGATAGAGCTGCCAGTCCAGTTCCGACTTCACGTTGGCATCGGCCATGCGTGCCGTAAAGTCGCCCATGATAAGGGGACGGTCGTAGCTGCGGATTACATCATAGGGGATAAAGGTGGCTGCGGGGTTGTCGAAGTAGACGTGTACGCCGTTCTTCTCGTCACTCTTCACTTCACCCGATGTCTGTTCCAGATAGTTGACCGAACGGTTCAGGATAGTGGTCTTCCCCACTCCGTTGATGCCGGAAAGTATATTGACGTCAGGACGCAGGTCCCAGGCAATATCGTACCGATGCCACAATCCGTGTATTTCGATACGCTTGATGTAATTGGCTTGTACTTCCATGGTTTCTTGCTTTAATTAGAAGCAAATATACACGATAATCTCTTATTTCTACGCCCATGAACCAGAAAAATCATATAATGAAAGATTTTCTCTTTTCAGAAAATAGTTGTTCTTTTGCACCCGCAAAGAACAAAAGAGTATGAACAAGAACATTCAAGGGCATCTGTTCGCCCTTACCGCAAATATCTTATGGGGCTTGATGGCACCTATAGGCAAGTCAGCTCTGGTAGAGTTTTCCGCGTTGTCAGTAACCACATTCCGCATGGTAGGCGCAGCCGCCTGCTTCTGGCTCCTCTCCCTATTCTGTAAACGCGAACAGGTGGACCACCGGGACATGCTGAAGATATTCTTCGCCGCACTCTTCGCCCTGGTATTCAATCAAGGTGTCTATATCTTCGGACTCTCCATGACTTCACCCATAGACGCCTCCATCGTTACAACCACGCTGCCTATCGTCACCATGATAGTGGCTGCAATCTATCTGAAAGAACCGGTCACCAACAAGAAAGTGCTGGGTATCTTTGTAGGGGCTATGGGAGCATTTATACTCATCATGAGCAGCCAGACCACCGGTGCCGGCAATGGCAGCCTCATCGGAGACCTTCTCTGCCTGCTCGCCCAAATCAGCTTCTCCATTTATCTGACCGTATTCAAGGGGTTGTCGCAAAAATACTCTCCCATCACCCTGAACAAATGGATGTTTGTCTATGCCTCCATGTGCTACATCCCGTTCTCTTACCACGACGTGGCTGCCATACAGTGGAGCGAAATATCTACAGCCGCCCTGCTGCAAGCGGGATATGTGGTTGTGGGAGGAAGCTTCCTTGCCTATATCTTCATAATGAGTGCGCAGAGGCTGTTGCGCCCCACTGTGGTGAGCATGTACAACTACATGCAGCCCATCGTGGCCTCAACCGTTGCCATCATCTTAGGATTGGGAGTGTTCAATTTGGAAAAGGGAATAGCCATAGCCTTGGTATTCCTGGGAGTGTACATCGTGACACAAAGCAAGTCACGCAAGGATTTCGAGAAAGAAGGGAAAGCCGTATAAAACAGCCGTTCCACCGTCACAGTACTCCGGCACGTACCCGGCTCAGAGACTCGGGAGTCATTAACAGATAAG
Organism: Bacteroides sp. RTP31139st1_H2_RTP31139_211217; assembly: GCF_040227615.1. Taxonomy (NCBI): domain Bacteria; kingdom Pseudomonadati; phylum Bacteroidota; class Bacteroidia; order Bacteroidales; family Bacteroidaceae; genus Bacteroides; species Bacteroides sp. RTP31139st1_H2_RTP31139_211217. The sequence continues at coordinate 29,802 of NZ_JBCNZM010000005.1, forward strand.
ATGCTATGTGGTTGACTGAGGCACGCCGGGCTATCTCCGGATAATCCCTGACGAAACGCGCATACCGCTCGCGTGAGGTTTCGAAACGCCAAGAGTCTGCTTTATATTGGGAAAGCATTAAAGACCCCTCCAACAAATGGCGAAGCAGACGGGCTATATGCAGATAGCGCTCAGAGAGTTCGACCAGCCCTGCATACGAAATGCTCCAGATGACGCCTTCCTCCAGGGATTCCAGCTGAAGGCAATTACGGCGTCCGGTGAAAAGGCTGACGATACACATAGCGCCGTCACCGTCGCAGGCAAAGTTCTCTGTAATGTCCCGGCCTTCTTTGAAATAGAACTGGCGAAGCAGTCCTTTCTCTACGAAAACAATATCCCTGGCTATATCTTTCTCACTAATCAACAGTTCTCCTTTGTGCACCTCACGGCGTACAAACAAACCGGCAATGAGCTCCAGCTCCTCAGAAGGGAGTTCATGAAGGCGGCGGGTAAACCGCCGCGCCACTTCCATGTTGTTTTCCTTAGTCATCGATATAGAGAAAGGGATATGCCCTTATTTCTTCAGTTCTGCAAAATAGGTGTCCAGCAAGTTCTTGGCAGCCACAAAAGAAGTCAAGTTGCCCTGTAGCACTTGTTTTTCCTTGCCAGTCAGCATCGCTTCAATCTGCGGATTGTGGTAGAAGCTGTCGCGCAGCTGTTCGTTAATGGTCTCGTACATCCAGTATTTGCTTTGCTCATTGCGGCGGTATTCAAAATAGCCGTTATCTTTCACAAAGTCAATGTATTTATAGACCATATCCCACACTTCTTTTACACCAAGATTATAGAAACCGGAATAAGTCAGCACTTGGGGTGTCCAACCGCTCTCCGGAGCCGGGAAGAGGTGCAGCGCATTACGGAACTGCGTTGCTGCCAGTCTGGCCCGCTCCAGATTGTCGCCATCAGCCTTATTAATAACAATGCCATCGGCCATTTCCATGATGCCGCGTTTGATGCCTTGCAACTCATCGCCCGTACCCGCCAGCTGTATCAGCAGGAAGAAGTCTACCATAGAATGTACGGCAGTCTCACTCTGCCCCACCCCTACCGTCTCTACAAATATCTTGTCGAAACCGGCAGCCTCACAAAGCACAATCGTTTCACGCGTCTTGCGTGCCACGCCACCCAGCGAACCGGCAGAGGGACTGGGACGTATAAAGGACTTGGGATGAACGGAGAGCTTCTCCATACGCGTCTTATCACCGAGAATACTGCCTTTGCTGCGTTCACTGCTCGGGTCAATGGCAAGAACGGCCAACTTGCCGCCGTGTTCCTCCAGTACATGCAAGCCAAATACATCAATAGAGGTACTTTTACCGGCACCGGGCACACCACTGATACCCACACGGACGGAGTTGCCCGAATAGGGCAAACACTTCTCTATCACCTCCTGCGCCACAGCCTGGTGCTCCGGTTTCACACTTTCCACCAGTGTTACAGCCTGGCTGAGTACCGTAACATCACCTTTCACTATACCCTCCACATAGTCTGATACGGAAAGCTCGCGTTTCTTCCGCCTGGGACGGTTCTTCAAGTAAGGATTGACCGATGAAGGTTGCTCAATGCCTGCATTGACAACCAAGCCTTTATATGCTTCATTATTTTCGGGATGTTCCATGGTTTAATGTGCTAATATGATTAATATGCTAATGTGCTAATATGAGGAATGTGCTGAATATATTAATAAGCTTTTATGATAATCTCTACTATCTCCATTAGCATATTGGCACATTCCTCACATTAATACATTACTTAATATTGATTTCGACTTTCGGTTGCATCGGGTCATTGGTAATCATCAACAGACGCAGATGACGACGCTTCTTGCCTATATTCTTCTTCACTACCGTTACCCGCAGGCGGGTGCTTTCGCCGGGTTGCAATACGCTCTTCTTGAGGTTAACTCCCACTGCCGGGTGGAATACCTGGAGCTTGTTTATCTGTAAAGGAGAACGCCCGGTATTGGTAATGGTAATATCTTGACGTGCTTTTGACTTCTTGGCCAATATCGCACTCATATCAACTTCTTTAGTAGAAAGGTGGATGGCAGGAGCATTTGCCTTCTCCACTTCCGTCATTCCGGAGAAATCCGGTAAAAGAATGGCAGAAACGGGAATTTCGTTTTCATCGCCCACCTTGTCACCGGAGAAGCGAGAAAGATAGACCGACGCTTGAGTCAGTCCGAGGTCAGTCAGTCTTTCCGAATTCAATGTAAGTGTAATCACTCCTTTTTCTCCCTTTTGCAAGACATTGGGCTCTACTTTTGTCTGCAAATAAGGAGGCAGATGCATCAGTACCGGTTCATAAGGACGGTCGGAAAGATTGACCACGCCGATATGAATCACCGGCTGCTCACCATGCTGAATATCGGGAAAGTCGAGGCTGTTCTTGTCAATACGTATCTGACCGATAAGATAGGGATGCGTCTTGGTAAAGTCCTTGATTTCCTGTACTACTTCACCATTGAACTTCAAATAGACCAGATTGGGTTGCGCATTGCTGTAAATAGCCACAGATTTCTGGAAATGTCCCAATGCCTTGGCGTCAAAAGTCACATTTACTGTTCCTTTTGCCCCCGGAGCAATAGGCGTTTTTGTCCACTGGGCCACGGAGCAGGCGCAATCCGGCTCTACTTCTGTAAGCACTAAAGGCTGGTCACCCGTATTGGTGATGGTATATTGCACAGTCACGGGATGCTTCCATTCTATCTGGCCGAAACTGTACATCTCTGTATTCGAGGTAAAACGAGCTTGCGCTACAGCAGTCAATACCACACTTGCAAGCACATATAAAGTTATCAATATCCGCTTCATCTATTTTTCTTAATATCAAGATTTCCTAATTCTGCCACTCTCATTCAATATTAGTCGGACAAAAATAGGTGTTTTTAGCGAGAGTACCTAAAATAGCGGAGCGCAATTTGTACAAATTGCGCTCCGCTCCATACTCTATTGTTACTTTATTACAATTATCCCTCCCGCCGAATGCGAAGCATACTCCGGAGCATACGCACACTGTATCGTGGCCAGCCCCGTTTCGTATGTTCCGCCACGGGCTATGCGATAACTGTGCTCTAAGACATAAACGCCTTTGCCCAAATGGTCGAAGAAGAAATTGGTTGCGGCATCTTCCACTTCTGCATAATAACCGAGGCCATTACTCCAACGATAACCGGAAAGCGAGCCTATAGGTTCAAAGCAGGCACCCCGCTGGTCTTTCAACTGAACAAAATCCATAGTACGGTCCAAGCGGATAGTCAAACGGGCCACTATTTTATCACCGACGGATAATACGGTCCCTTCCGTAACCGGTTGCAAGGACTTGCTACCACCGGCCGATATACGCTCTACATAAAGTTTCTTCTCTACATTCAATTCACCCCCCTGCTGCTTTACATCAGATATGGGTGACAGATACTGGGCATAAACAGCTCCCCAGGCAATGCCTGCATCCCGTTTCTCTACGGTGACGGTTTTAGCTTTCAGCTCCGGACTTCCTTGAGCGAAGGTTTCCTTGACATAACCCAAACCCGGGATTATGGTCTTTGTAGGCGACAATGTTTCCAAAACTTTGTTACCTAACGTGATACGTACGTCTCCCCGACTTTCCAGCAGATTAGTACCTTGACAAAGCAATGCATAAACAGCATCAGCCGTTGCAACCGGAGAATTCCAACTGGTAGTCTGCTTCTGTTTCAGCAGCCAGAGTTTCATTTCCTCCACCAAAGCATCGTTGCCACCTGCCATACGCAGGGCTTCCATTACTTCCACATGGGCAGGGATGGGCAGCATACCCCAGTTATACGGATTTGCTTGGAAAGCAAAGTATGCACCCAGTTCATCCGTCTGTACCAGATGTTCCTTGAGGGAAGCGATGAATTCATTCGCCTCGGCTGTACGCCCTACTGCTTTCAGGATGATGGCAGACTGCGCCTTGCTGCTCATGGTTCCATCTTTAAGATTGGCACCTACTTTTGATAGGAAATAGCGGTAAGCCGCTTGATTGTCTGCCGGCACTTGTTCGCCGCTAAGGGCTATCAGATACAGATATGTCATTGCCGATTCGGAGTTGGCAGTAATTCTGGCGCCATTTTTTTCGGCTTTACGGATATTGCGATACTCTTCCAAGGCCTGCCGATTCAAATAGCCGAAAGCTTTCTGCCGCATGGCGGCAACTTCTTCAGACAGTTCATTTTTCGTCAGCAGAGGAAGACGAACAAGTAATTCTGTAATATAGCCAGTTATATAGCGGCTACCGGACATTCCCTTATACCAGCTCCATCCACCGTCTTCACCCTGCAATTCTTTCAATTTGGTAAAAGCGGAAAGATTGCGGTTATTCAGTTGGTTGATATCAAACAGCGTGGCAATACGTGCCTGCTGTTCGGCTTCAGTAGTAGCTTCCAGTACCCACGGAGACTCGCTGAGCAGGATATTCTTCACATCCTGATTCTTCTCCAACTGGCTGAGGAAGGTTTCTTTCGTGCCACCGGCAGCCTTCCAACTGTCAAATACAGTCTTAATGCGGGGCTGGCTGTTGGCAATGAAGCCTGCCAGACTATTGGCATACCAAGCTGTAGCCCAAGAAATGGCATTATCATTGGCAGGCAGGCTCAATGCCGGCAACGCTTGTACAGCATACCAAGCCGGATTCCCGGTAAATTCTACAGTCAGACGACGGTCTGTCGCTGTACGGCTATTACGGTTGAAAAGGCTGTCTAATGAGAACGTACGGGTCTCCTCGCCACGGATAGGCATAGCAAGCGTTTCCGTAATATACTCCTTATTACTTAATACGGGCAACAGATGCTGCTCGCCATCGCTAAACGTACCTCCATCGGCAACCATACGAATACCAAGCAAATCATAGCGGTCGGACACTTCGAAATGGAAGTTGACAGCAGTATTTCTTCCTGCTTCTACCAAGAATTTCTGACGTTGAGTAGCAATAACTTTCTCCGTCATAGGGTCGAACAGTGTGAATACTGCTGTTCCTTTCACCGCTTTACCCGTCAGATTGGCTATTGTTCCGGCTATCTGTGTTTTATCTCCAACGCGGACAAACCGAGGCATATTCGGAGTCAGCATAAACTCCTTGGCAGTTACAACGGAAGCATCCAATATCCCAGTCAGCATATCCTTAGTATGTGAGTAACCACGGAAATTCCAACGAGTCAAGCTCTGCGGCATCGTAAAAGAAAACGCAAGCTCCCCTTGTTCGTTTGTACGAAGTTGAGGATAAAAAAAGGCTGTTTCGGCAAAGTTGGTGCGAAGCCCCTCAATAGGTTGCAAGGCCTCGCCAACCGGTATCGTTTCCGATTCAAAAACAACATCTTCCACCGCGTCTTCCGCTACTTGTGCAGGAACATATTTCACTTCAACGGCATTCCCGGATTCTGCTTTGGAAGCAAGCATCGGCTGGTTGGCACCACGTATTCTAAGATTACCGGTCAAAGAGCTATTCCGGGTAGTCCCATACCCCACAACACTTACTTCTTCCAAAAGCGCATTGTCTTCTACCATCACTATCCGCATCCTTCCATCCATATAAGGAGAACAGAAGTAGTCAAACGACCACACCGGAACCCTCCAAGCCTTCAACGGGAAATAAACGGAGAAGTAATTGCTATTATAACGGCTCGCACCACGGAATGCCCCATACAGATTATCCGGATAGAAAACCCGTAGTATCTGGTTACTCTTATAAATCTTATCCAGTGAAGCGTCGTACATCGTAGCCAACATCTCAGCCGCAGCAGGCATACCTTGAGGCGTCTTTATGACGAGCTTCCACTCTTCTTCCTGTCCGGGACGCAAACGGTCACGGAACACTTCCCATTTCATGTCGAGAGCACGTTCCGGCTCCCGCTTCTTCAGTTCAACCTGATGACTGTACATCTCGCCAGCTTTCACAAAACTGAAAAGAATGGTGATTCCCTTGCCATATGCTTCCTTATAAGGGAATTCCATACGAATAATAGTATCATTCAACTGCAACACACGGCTTTCAATGCGTTTTCTGTCACAAAAGACATCCATCAGCACATATGCATCCCGATAAGAAGTCCCCAAAAGAAAAGCGGCAGGGTACTGTACATCAAATTCCTCATTTTCTTTATAATAAAAGAAATCTGTAAACGCAGCCGGACGCTTGTCACTCTTTGAAAAGAGCATGAAACTGTCACTGCCATATGCCCCGTTATTCTCTTCACGTCCCAAACTATCACGTACAGAAAGTTTCAAGCGATAGTTACCTGAAGGAAGCTTGTTCCAAGCCGAAAAATCCTGGAGCCGATTGGCTGTGAAGGTACCCTCCAATACAACATCATCCAAGGGTTCAGAACCTGCAATATTCCTTGCCCCATTTTGTTCTGCAAATGGATAAAGGCAATAGGAACCTTCAATGTGCTGAGGAATATTCATTACATTATTCACTCCAAAAGTGAAAAGCATACTATCTTCCTTACAAACATATTGAGGCAAGCGAATATCAAAGGAATAAGCCTTAGGACCTGCCAACAAGTTATACGAAGCGGATTGCGTTTCACCGGCCTCATCCGTCACCACCGCCTCCACATGATAAGTATACACACTCCCATACCCGTCTGTATCTACAGCCGGAGCTTCCAAAGTCAAGGGTATGGAAAAATCCCCGTTGGTATCCAATTGTATGGTGTCAGACAATAATGGTTTATCAGCATTGCTCCAATAACCAGGTCTCGGATTCCGGCGAGTCACCGTATATGCCAATGGCACATCCTGCACCATCATGCCATTGAAGGTCTTGACATTTCCTTTCAACACAACCTTGTCACCCAGCCGATAAGCTTCCGAAACCGGAGTGAAGGCAATCTCGAACGTAGGTCGCTTGTACTCCTCTACCCTAAAAGTGACGGTAGATTGAGTCTCTTTGGTTCGTATGCTGAACATGCCATTCAGGCAAGCTGCCGGAAGTACAAACTCCGTAGCAAAAGAGCCGAAATCATTGGTCCGCCCCTTCCTGGTGGCAAGTTCCTTGCGGTTGGCATCCAACAAGACAAGCTCATAATCAACTCCTTGTAGTACCTGGGCGCTATCACTATTCTGCTTGTAAGCTATCCCTTTTACATGAACGGTCTGCCCGGGACGATAAAGCGAACGGTCTGTCAGCAATGCCATCTGCCTCCAATCTGTATCCTTAATACCGTAATAAGGATGATTCATATAAACGTTCTGCGGCATCATGGCTGTGTCTCTGCCTTTACGCGCCACATAACTTCGGATTTCACTCTGCCAGGGTAATACAGCTTTCCCCCCGGCATCAGTCAGTACCTCTGCCATCGCTTTTCTATTCTTCTCATCATAAGAAGAGTAGAAACTCACCTTGGCACCAGCAATCGGCTGTCCACTACGGGCATCCAATGTAGCCACTTCCATACGGTTGTCACCCAAATCCAATGTCAGCACCTTGAAGCGGGTAGATACCAGAAATTTATCATCTGTACGGGCCGTTTCAGTATCAGGTACTATTTGAAGAATATAGACTCCCGTTTCCCGAGGAATCATGAACTTAAATACAGTGTCCGAGGCAAGATAAGGGACATCTTCAGGCAATTTATCCTTGCCTGGCAACGGCTTTAAGCCAAAATGCGTGGAAGAAAACTTCCGGGCATACTTTCTATAAGTATCTTTATTTATACCATGGTCCATCCAAGGTACTTCACTTAAAGTAGTGGTATATAAGTTGAGAGTAAAGCCCTCGACATTACGATAATGCAGCCTCATATTCACCGAATCGCCGGGATAACCGCTTTCATTCATAGTCAGAATGAGTTCAGGCTGTAAAATCTGTTCACGGATATTTTTCAACTCATTGATACGCTTATACGCAGGATAGCGCTTCAAGCCTTCTTCACAGACTTTTAGAGCCTCATCAGCGCGTTTCGGTTCCAAACGGCGCAGGTGGTTGGCTTTATGAATGTAAACCTCGGCACAAACCTCTCGTGAACCGTATTCCTTTATCAATTTATTCAAAACCTCAAGATATTCCCGATTAGCCTTTTCCTGACGCATTCGGAAAGTAGGATAAGGCTGCTGGCTGATACCACCGGTCAACTTCCAGTTCCAATAATCAAGAGAACAGAGCAACATAGCATCTTCCGAACCGGCACGACGGCGATAAGCATTCATCATATCCAGATAAATCCTTTCGATACGGGTCTGTACCAAAGAATCCACGCTGAAACCATCCAGCTGCCGATAAGCATCAACAGCACGGCTTACCAATAGATGGTACATATCGTGCCCATAGAACCGGCTACCGTCTTCCAACACCACAAAAGGCACATATTGTTCTGCAGATGTATTGAGCAAGCGGATGGAATCCTGCAAGGATGCACGGTTACACCTATCTATTTTATCCACAAACTGGCTGATACTCCACTCACGGATATCTTCTGGAACCTCGTCAACAGTCAGTAAAGTACGTGACAGCAAGACACGGCGATTCTTCCGCATCAAGTCAGCATATTCATATGCCAACAAAGAATGTAGAATAGCCTTGTTCACCGGATTCCTCTCCGATTGTGCCCAAGATTCCATATATTTCAGACTGGAGTAAAGGCTGTCCGGAGTCAGCCCCTCTTGATAAGTCTCCCTACAAATGTAGGCTTTCAACATTTGCGGAGCATTCTGCTCTTGCCGACCTTTCCGATAGATTTCATCAGCCAGTTTTATCACTGTTTGAGGCAGGCTTTTCTTTTGAGCCTGCTCCACCTGCTTCCACAACTTATCGTACGTCTGCGCATACAATGCCGAAGCCCCAAATGTAACCAGCAGCAACAATATGCTACAAATTCTTTGAATTACTCTCATAATTATTCGTTTGTTAGTCTTTGTATTAATAACAAAGGAAGTGAATAAAGTTCAAACAAATGTACTTTTGGACATAAAAAATCTTATTCTACTCCTACAAAAAAACAAGGGATATGTTTTGCAAACATATCCCTTGTGCTATACTTAAATGTTAGTGTACTCACATTTGGAGGCTATAATATCTCATTGCCTCCATCCAATTCTTACCAGCTGCGGTAAGAATGTGCTTAAATGAATTTGCAATCTTCTTTTTCATAATCTTAAAAAATTAAACTAATACCTGAAAACTAAAATTCAATACTTCACGAAAGGGGGGGGAATGCTTAAAGCATTACGTAACCCCAAATGTTCTTATCGGCTTCGCCGACATGCTTAAAAAAACTCTTTAACATTTTCATTTTGTTATCCTCCTAAAATCAATCTTGTTATCCTTAAAAAATCTACTAGTTTTCTATTGTTTTCATGTTTTACAACACAAAAATAGAGCCTTTGTTCAAGACAACAAGCAAAAAACGGATAGAAAACATGTTTTATAACACATTTCTTGACTTAGGTCAATTTTTAGGGAGAAAGTGCAAGGATATTGACATACCATTGTAATAAGTCTGGGACATTCTGGCAGAAAGAGGACAAACTGTCACAGACAAAAAAGGCAGGATACTTAATAAAGCACCCTGCCCCTATTCATTACATAAAGTATTCTCTACTTTTCAGGAGTCTGCTCCAATGTAGCCACCAAGAAATCATAGAACTTGGAAACAGTAGGAATTAACGCACGCTCGTCCGGTGAATGCGGAGAACGCAAAGTGGGACCGAAAGAAATCATATCGAGTCCTGGACAATTGGCACCAATAATACCGCATTCCAGACCTGCGTGAATAACCTTCACGGCAGGTTCCACACCAAACTGCTGCTTATAGGACAGCTTCATGGCATGCAGTATAGGAGAATCCACATTAGGCTGCCATCCGGAATAGCCACCACTCAATTCCACCTTCATACCTGCCATAGCGAAACAAGCTGTCAGGCTGTCTGCCAGGAAATCCTTCATCGTATCGCAAGAACTACGCGCCAAAATACGAACTTCGGCCTTACCGTCTGCAATGATTACGATAGCCAAATTGGAGGAAGTTTCTACAGTATCGGGAACAGTAGGAATCATACGCATCACACCATTCTGGCAAGCCATCAACACGTTAATCATATTATCCTGGATTTCTGAAGGAACAACGGCAGTGGGTAGAGTTACCTCTTCTATACTCAGGGTAATACCACTTTCAATCGGAGCATATTCGTCATTCAGTTGTGCCTCGTATTCCTTCATATAATCTTCCAAACCGTCCATATCCTCAAGATTGAACACCAATACTGCATGTGCTTCGCGAGGGATAGCATTACGCATATTACCACCTTCAAAACTTGCCAGCTGGGAGTCAAACTCAATCAGCAAATCATGTACGATGCGTGCCAGCAATTTATTGGCATTACCGCGCCCTTCATTGATTTCCAAACCGGAGTGACCGCCACGCAAACCTTTCAGCGTAATCTTACGAGCAACGAAATCGGCCATAGGCGTCTCCTCCTTATATTCCAAAGTAGCAGTAATATCAAGACCACCGGCACAGCCGATATAGAGTTCGCCTTCGTCCTCAGAATCAAGGTTCAGCAGAATTTCCCCTTGCATAGTTCCGGGTTTCAAACCGAATGCACCATACATTCCCGTTTCTTCATCCTTGGTTATCAGAGCTTCCAATGGGCCATGCTTCAAGTTATTATCTTCGAGCACCGCCATAATGGCAGCTACTCCCAAACCATTATCTGCTCCCAGCGTGGTTCCTTTGGCTTTCACCCAATCACCCTCAACATAGGTTTCAATGGGATCTGTTGTAAAATCGTGAATAGTATCGTTGTTCTTCTGAGGCACCATGTCCATATGCGCCTGAAGGATGATGCCTTTGCGATTTTCCATACCCGGAGTGGCAGGCTTACGAATAATAACATTGCCGACCTCGTCGACAAATGATTCCAACCCCAAGCCTTTTCCAAAATCAATAAGGAATTTGGTAATCTTCTCCATATGTCCTGACGGACGGGGAATCTGGGTCAGTGAATAAAAGTGCTTCCATACATTCTGTGGAGCTAACTGTAAGATTGTACTCATAATTCTAAAAAGTTAGTTTTCGCAAATATAACGGTTTATTCCCGGAAAGTACAATAAACCGGGATTTTTCTAAAGTACTAAATCATCAGCTATCTTAAACATGGCTTTTACATCTTCACATATTGCGATAGAACATCTGCACCTAATATAGCTACCATATTTAGGAATTTCTCCCACTTCTATATCCAAGCAACAATATCGTTTAAAGAAACCAATCTTCCAACAACCTTTAGGCTTCAGTACTTATAAGGAAGTACTGAAGTACTTGCAAAGAAGTATTACAGTACTTTTAAAGGAGTACTCTCTATAAGTACTGTCTCTGTCCTCTAACACAAGAAGTGACAATATAGGAACCCACCACAAGAAACGTCTATTTCTTTGCCCTATTCGCCAATGCCAGGTGCAACGACCCGTAGATGCCTAACACTATCACCAGCAACGTCTGTATGCCATGCACTATCAGAGCAAATATACCCGCATCCGTAGCATTTACCCCATAAAGCATCATCATAGTGATGACAGCAAAGTGCCAGGGTCCTGCCCCGTTGGGCGTGGGAACAATGACTGCAAACGTTCCGCCGACAAACATCACCAGCCCGGCAAGGAAACTAAGGTGCTCCGTAAACTGGAAGCAATAGAAAGTTATATAGAAATGATAGAAATAGCATAGCCAAATAAGTAAAGTGTAAAGAACAAACAAAGGCACATTCTTCACATTCTTAAGCGACATCACACCTTCCCATATATTCAAGACTACTCCCTTTACCTTTTCAAAAAAAGAAAGCATACGCAACAGAAAATAGAGAAGTACCAAAACACCAATAATAGAAAAAAGAGCCACATAAAACCAAGGGGAAGTCACAAGATGCACCAGCGAAGGAATCTTGGTGCCCGTCTCCTCGAAAAAACGGAAAAAGACAGGCATCTGCGCCAAAAAAGTAATCCCCGTAATCAGCAGAATGCAAAGCGTATCTACCAACCGCTCCGTCACCACCGTCCCCAGGGACTTTGCAAAGGAAACATTATCATATTTGGCAAGTACTCCACAACGCGAAACCTCTCCCACACGGGGCAGTACCAGATTGGTGGCATAAGATACAAAAATGGCATCAACGCAATCGCTTGTTTTGGGATGAGCATCCAGCGGCTCCAAAGTCTGCTTCCAACGCCAGCCTCGTAACACATGGCTCATCACACCGAAGAACAAGGACAACAACATCCACCACCAGTTCGTCTGATGAAGGAGAACTTCTTCTGCCTTTGAAAAGTCAAAATCACGATATACCCAATAGAGGATAAAACCACCCAATAAAATGGGTAAGATGATTTTCAACGTCTTTTTTAGCAGCTTATTCATACGATATTCCCAAATTCTTCATTCTTCATTCTTCATTCTTCATTGAAAAGAACTACCTTTGCTCCGTGTAAAGATAGGTTGTTGTTCACACTACAGCCTACGTTTACGGAGCAAAAGTAATGATTTAGTTGATACATGAGAGTAGTTAAACCTAAAAAGTTCCTCGGGCAACACTTCCTGAAAGACCTGAAAGTGGCACAAGACATTGCCGACACGGTAGATGTCTGTCCCGAAATTCCCATCCTCGAAGTTGGTCCGGGAATGGGAGTACTGACCCAGTTTCTTCTGCCCAAAGAACGCAACGTCAAAGTAGTAGAACTGGACTACGAGTCAGTGGCCTACCTACGGGAAGCCTATCCGCAACTGGAAGACAACATTATTGAGGACGACTTCCTCAAAATGAACCTGCAACGGTTGTTTGGCGGGCAACCTTTTGTGCTGACGGGAAACTATCCTTATAATATCTCCAGCCAGATATTCTTCAAAATGCTGGAATATAAGGATCTGATTCCCTGCTGTACGGGTATGATACAAAAGGAAGTAGCCGAGCGCATAGCCGCCGGGCCGGGCAGCAAGACATACGGAATCCTAAGTGTACTGATACAAGCATGGTACAAAGTGGAGTACTTGTTTACGGTACACGAACATGTCTTCAACCCGCCCCCAAAAGTTAAAAGTGCCGTCATCTGCATGATGCGCAATGAAACGCACGATTTAGGCTGCGACGAGAAATTGTTCAAGCAAGTAGTGAAAACCACGTTCAACCAACGACGCAAGACTCTGCGGAACTCCATAAAACCGATACTCGGCAAAGACTGTCCACTGACGGAGGACGTATTATTTAATAAACGCCCGGAACAACTGTCCGTACAGGAATTTATTCAGCTGACCAACCAAGTGGAACAGGCATTGAGAACGATTAATGATTAATGGCTAGTGATTAAACACGAACAATCATGGAAATAGACGAAGAATACATAGACAAAGTCAAAAGCCTGATAGAACAGAAAGACGCGGAAAACGTCAAAACACTTTTGACCGATCTTCACCCGGCGGATATTGCAGAACTGTGCAATGACCTCGGCTTGGAGGAAGCCCGCTTCGTTTACCGCCTCCTTGACAACGAAACGGCAGCGGACGTACTGGTTGAAATGGACGAAGACATCCGGAAAGAATTCCTGGAACTTCTTCCTTCGGAGACCATTGCCAAGCGTTTCGTGGATTATATGGACACGGACGATGCCGTAGACCTGATGCGCGAACTTGATGAAGACAAGCAGGAGGAAGTACTTTCGCACATCGAAGATATAGAACAAGCCGGTGACATCGTTGACCTGCTGAAATATGATGAAGACACTGCCGGTGGTTTGATGGGTACGGAAATGGTGACTGTCAATGAAAACTGGAGTATGCCGGAGTGCCTGAAGGAAATGCGCCTGCAAGCTGAAAAGCTGGATGAAATTTACTACGTATACGTCATCGACGACGAAGACCGTCTGCAAGGGGTATTCCCATTGAAGAAAATGATAACTTCCCCTTCTGTCTCCAAGGTAAAGCATGTGATGCGGAAAGATCCTATCTCCGTCCATGTAGATACCCCCATTGACGAAGTGGTACAAATCATCGAAAAGTATGACTTGGTGGCAGCTCCTGTTGTAGACAGTATCGGGCGTCTGGTAGGCCAGATTACCGTAGACGACGTCATGGACGAAGTCCGCGAACAGTCGGAACGTGATTACCAGTTGGCATCCGGTTTGTCCCAAGATGTAGAAACGGACGATAATGTCATGCGCCAGACTTCTGCCCGCCTTCCATGGTTACTTATCGGTATGTTAGGTGGTATAGGCAACTCCATGATATTGGGTAACTTCGACACGACTTTCGCCGCCCATCCGGAAATGGCCCTTTATATTCCGTTGATTGGTGGTACGGGGGGAAACGTGGGAACCCAGTCGTCTGCCATCATCGTGCAAGGCCTTGCCAACAGCTCACTGGATGCCAAAGACACCTTCAAGCAGGTAGCCAAGGAAGCAGTAGTGGCGGTCATCAATGCCACCATCATCTCCCTGCTGGTATACATCTATAATTTTATCCGGTTCGGAGCTACGGCTACGGTCACTTATTCCGTCTCCATCAGCCTCTTTGCAGTCGTCATGTTCGCCTCCATCTTCGGAACGCTAGTCCCCATGACTTTAGAGAAACTGAAGGTTGACCCGGCCATTGCCACCGGCCCGTTTATCTCCATTACCAATGACATTATAGGCATGATGCTGTACATGGGTATCACTGTCTTACTGTCATAAAAACAAGAAAATAGAAAAAAATCAAGGCAAATTGTATGAAGTAATCATTTTATTTCATTAATTTGTAGCCTAATGTAACCCGAACGGGAGGAACCCGTTTCTAAAAAAGTAAATACAATGACGGACACTCATGACACTAATCTCCCCGAAAAGCCGGTGGAATTAGAAGAAGAAAAGAAGGCAGCAGAGGTTTCTGAACCGGCAACAACAGAAACTCCCGCTGAAGAAATCGTTTCGGAAAAGCCGGTAGAGCCAGTTCAGAAGCTCACGAAAGAGGAAATACTTGCCAAACTCAAAGAGGTGGTTGCAGACGTGGAGAACGTGGCAAAACCTGAAATAGACGGTTTGAAGCAATCTTTCTACAAGCTGCACAATGCTGAGCAGGATGCGGCCAGAAAACTGTTCATTGAAAACGGAGGCGCCGCGGAGAACTTTGTTCCACAAACAGACAGTGTGGAAGAAGAGTTCAAGAATATCATGTCCGTCATCAAAGAAAAAAGAAGTGCACTCACAGCCGAACTGGAGAAGCAAAAGGAAATGAACCTGCAGGTAAAGCTTTCCATCATCGAAGAGCTGAAGGAGCTGGTTGAATCTCCAGATGACGCCAACAAGAGCTATACGGAGTTCAAGAAACTACAGCAGCAATGGAATGAAGTTAAACTCGTTCCGCAAGCTAAGGTCAACGAGCTTTGGAAAAACTACCAATTGTATGTTGAGAAATTCTATGACCTTCTGAAACTGAACAATGAATTCCGCGAATACGATTTCAAGAAGAATTTGGAAATCAAGACACATCTCTGTGAAGCTGCCGAAAAGCTGGCAGATGAAGCGGATGTAGTTTCAGCTTTCCATCAGTTACAGAAGCTACATCAAGAATTTCGTGATACAGGGCCGGTAGCCAAGGAACTACGCGACGAAATCTGGGCACGTTTCAAAGCTGCCTCTACAACCGTAAATCGACGTCACCAGCAACATTTCGAAGCATTGAAGGAAGTGGAACAACACAATCTTGACCAAAAGACCGTAATTTGCGAAATCATAGAAGCCATCGACTACAAAGAACTGACAAACTTTGCTTCTTGGGAGAGCAAAACGCAAGAAGTCATCGCACTTCAAAACAAATGGAAGACCATCGGTTTCGCTCCGCAAAAAATGAACGTGAAGATTTTCGAACGTTTCCGCAAAGCGTGCGACGAGTTCTTCCGTAAAAAGGGAGAGTTCTTCAAGACCCTGAAGGAAGGTATGAACGAAAACCTGGAAAAGAAGCGTGCCTTGTGCGAAAAAGCAGAAGCTCTTAAGGACAGTACCGACTGGAAAGTAACTGCCGATGAACTGACCAAACTTCAGAAAGAATGGAAAACCATCGGTCCGGTAGCAAAGAAATATTCGGATGCCGTATGGAAACGTTTCATCTCCGCTTGTGACTACTTCTTCGAACAAAAGAACAAAGCCACTTCTTCACAGCGCAGCGTAGAGCAGGAAAATCTGGAAAAGAAAAAAAACATCATCGAGAAACTGAATGCTATTGATGACCAAATGGATACGGAGGGAGCTACCCAATTGGTACGCGACCTCATGAAAGAGTGGAACGGCGTAGGACATGTACCTTTCAAAGAGAAAGACCGAATCTATAAGCAATACCATAGTCAGATAGACAAATTGTTTGAACGCTTCAACATCAGTGCCTCCAACAAGAAGCTAAGCAATTTCAAGTCGACTATCAGCTCCATTCAGGAAGGTAGTCCACAAGCCCTTTACCGGGAACGTGAGAAGCTGGTACGTGCCTTCGACAATATGAAGAACGAGCTCCAGACATATGAAAACAATCTCGGCTTCCTGACCACTTCTTCCAAGAAGGGAAATAGTCTGCTGACAGAAATCAACCGCAAGGTGGAAAAGCTGAAAGCAGACATCGAGCTTGTGAAAGAAAAGATAAAAGTGGTGGACGAGAACATCAAAAACCAAGGATAACGTAACAAGATAAGACTTAATAAAAAAGGAACCCGCCCCTACAGCTATGCAGCCGTGGGGGCGGGCCTACTTTTATACCCCTTATCAATGATGGAACAGACGGATACCCGTGAACGACATGGCAATGCCATATTTATCGCAAGTTTCAATCACATGGTCATCGCGTACAGAACCACCCGCTTGGGCAATGTAATCTACTCCACTCTTATGGGCACGCTCAATATTGTCTCCAAAAGGGAAGAATGCATCCGAACCCAAAGAAACACCTTTCAATGTATCCAACCAAGCCCGTTTTTCTTCACGGGTCAGCACTTCAGGTTTCTCCGTAAAGAACTGCTGCCAAACACCGTTAGCCAGCACATCGTCATGGTCTTCACTGATATAGACATCAATCGTATTATCACGGTCGGCACGGCGGATTTTCTCTACCCATGGCAAATTCAACACCTTCGGATGCTGGCGTAAATACCAAATGTCGGCCTTGTTGCCCGCCAAGCGAGTACAGTGGATACGGCTCTGCTGGCCGGCACCAATACCGATAGCCTGACCGTCCTTCACATAGCATACAGAATTCGACTGCGTATATTTCAAAGTGATAAGGGCTATCATCAAATCACGTTTCGCTGCTTCCGGGAAATTCTTATTCCGAGTAGGAATATTCGCAAAGAGTTCATCTCCATTCAGCTTTATCTCATTACGTCCCTGCTCAAACGTGATACCAAAGACATCCTTATGTTCAATCGGGGCAGGCTTATAGCCGGGACTTATCTGAATCACATTGTAAGTTCCTTTACGCTTTTCCCTCAAGATAGCCAGTGCTTCGTCCGTATACCCCGGAGCAATAACGCCATCCGAGACCTCGCGGTTAATAAAACGTGCAGTAGCCTCGTCGCACACATCACTCAAAGCGATAAAGTCACCATAGGAAGACATACGGTCGGCACCGCGGGCACGCACATATGCGCAAGCAAGCGGAGAGAGCGGAAGATTATCCACAAAATAAATCTTCTTCATTGTCTCGTTGAGTTCCAAGCCGATGGCGGCACCCGCCGGACTGACGTGCTTGAATGAAGTTGCAGCAGGCATACCGGTCGCCTCTTTCAGTTCCTTTACCAACTGCCATCCATTCAAGGCATCCATAAAATTAATATACCCCGGACGTCCATTCAAAACCTCAATAGGTAACTCCCCCTCCTGCATGAAAATGCGAGCCGGCTTCTGGTTAGGGTTACAGCCGTACTTCAGTGCTAATTCTTTTGCCATAAAATTCTGCTTTAATGTTGAAATGCTACAAATTTACAGAATATTTCCGGCTTACAGAAGCCCTGTCACTGAATTTGCCACCGAATGCCTACACTGAAATTTTCGTACATGGTCGAAAAGCAACAAAAAACCACTAAAACTTGCGATTTTAGTGGTTTTTTGACTTAAATAAGAGTTCGTTGGGCTACCTGGATTCGAACCAGGAATGACAGGACCAGAATCTGTAGTGTTACCATTACACCATAGCCCAATTGTTATTATTTCCGTTTTGCGGTTGCAAAGATACAAAGATTTCTATAAATCAAAACAAAAACGAGTGTTTTTTTCGCAAAAAACTGATAAGATACCGTAATCCAAAGGATTATATAACTAAAAAAAATCAAAAATTGAAAGAGTTTTCCTCTTTTGCGTGTTTGATATGAGAAATCAACGTATATTTGTCAACTGTTTTAATATAATAATGTATAATGAACGAAACGAAGAAACTGATTCAACAGATAACAGAAGGTATTCAAGATAAAAAAGGAAAAAAAATCGTCATCGCAGATCTGACAAAAATCGACGATACAATATGCAATTATTTCGTCATCTGCCAAGGAAACTCTCCCAGCCAAGTGACAGCCATTGTAGAATCCATCAGGGACTTCACACGCAAGGGTGCCGATACCAAGCCCTTTGCCGTAGACGGGCTGCGCAATGCCGAATGGGTAGCTATGGACTACTCGGACATATTGGTGCATGTCTTCCTGCCTGAAACAAGGGAATTCTACAATCTGGAGCACCTATGGGCAGACGCCAAATTAACTCAAATTCCTGACCTCGATTAATCAAAACGTATGGACAATAATACCAACAAGAAACCCAATAAAGTGAATATGCCCAAGTTCAACCTGAACTGGCTGTATATGATTATAGCGATGATGTTGCTGGGGTTGTACCTGACCAATGAAAATGGTACGGCAACTAAAAACATCTCTTATGATGAATTCCAGCAATATGTACGAGACGGTTATATAAGCAAAGTCATCGGCTACGACGACAATTCCGTCGAAGCATACGTCAAACCCCAGCACGTAGGAAACGTATTTCGTCAGGACTCCAGCCGCGTAGGCAAGAATCCGCTTATTACGACCGAGGCCCCCTCACGCGAGAGCCTAGGTAATTTCCTGCAAAAGGAAAGAGACGACGCCCACTTTGACGGCTCCATTAACTACGAAAAAAAGCGGAACTACTTCGGTGCCATTTTGTGGCAGATTCTCCCCTTTGCATTCCTTATCGGTTTCTGGATTTTCATGTCCCGCCGCATGAGCGGTGGTGGAGGCATGGGTGGAGGTGGAGGCATCTTCAGCGTAGGAAAGTCCAAGGCCCAATTGTTTGAAAAAGGTTCCCCCATCAAGATTACATTCAAGGATGTGGCAGGACTTGCTGAAGCCAAGCAAGAGGTAGAAGAAATTGTCGAGTTCTTGAAAGAGCCCCAGAAATATACCGATTTGGGAGGTAAGATACCCAAGGGCGCCTTGCTGGTAGGCCCTCCGGGAACCGGAAAGACCCTGCTTGCAAAGGCCGTGGCCGGAGAAGCCAACGTACCTTTCTTCTCTTTGGCAGGTTCCGACTTTGTGGAAATGTTTGTCGGCGTGGGAGCTTCCCGTGTCCGCGATTTGTTCCGCCAAGCAAAGGAAAAAGCGCCTTGTATCGTGTTCATCGACGAGATTGACGCTGTAGGACGTGCGCGTGCCAAAGCGGCAGCTATGGGCGGCAACGACGAGCGCGAGAACACATTGAACCAGTTACTGACCGAGATGGACGGTTTCGGCTCCAATAGTGGTGTTATCATCTTAGCCGCCACCAACCGTGTGGACGTTTTGGATAAGGCATTGCTACGCGCCGGACGTTTTGACCGCCAGATACATGTAGACCTACCCGACCTTAATGAGCGTAAGGAAGTATTCGGTGTACACCTGCGCCCCATCAAGATAGACAATAGTGTGGATGTAGACCTTCTGGCACGCCAGACTCCCGGATTCTCGGGGGCAGACATTGCCAATGTATGTAACGAAGCAGCTTTGATAGCCGCCCGCCACGGCAAGAAGTTCGTCGGAAAGCAAGACTTTCTGGACGCCGTAGACCGTATTGTGGGTGGGTTGGAAAAGAAAACCAAAATCACTACCGAGGCCGAACGCCGTTCCATTGCCATACACGAAGCCGGCCATGCCAGTATCTCCTGGTTACTGGAATACGCCAATCCACTGATTAAAGTAACCATTGTACCCCGTGGACGTGCTTTGGGCGCGGCTTGGTATCTGCCGGAAGAACGGCAAATTACCACCAAGGAACAGATGCTCGATGAGATGTGTGCCACCTTGGGAGGACGTGCCGCCGAAGACCTATTCTTAGGTAGAATATCCACCGGAGCCATGAATGACTTGGAACGCGTGACCAAGCAGGCGTACGGTATGATTGCCTATCTAGGTATGAGCGAAAAACTACCCAACCTCTGCTATTATAATAATGAGGAATATTCCTTCAACCGCCCGTATAGCGAAAAGACTGCGGAATTGATTGACGAAGAAGTGAAGCAGATGGTTAATGAACAGTACGAACGTGCCAAGAAAATATTGTCCGAAAACCAAGAAGGGCACAACCGGCTGGCACAACTGCTGATTGACAAAGAAGTAATCTTTGCCGAAGACGTTGAACACATCTTTGGGAAACGTCCATGGGCTTCCCGTTCGGAAGAAATCAGTGCAAACAAGACTGCTGCCGAGCTGAAAAAAGCGGAGCAAGAAGAAGAGCAAAAAGCCATAGAAGCAGAAAAGGAAGTTAAGGAAGAAGAAAAGCATGAAAAATAACTTTATCCAACGTGCCGTTACCGGCGTGTTATTCGTCATAGTATTGGTGGGCTGTATTCTTTACAGCCCCCTTTCGTTCGGTATACTGTTCACCATTATCAGCGCACTGAGCGTACATGAGTTTGCCCAATTAGTCAGCAAGAGCGGCGAAGTAAGCATAAACAAGACCATCACTGCATTGGGGGGAGCCTACCTTTTCCTTGCGTTGATGAGTTTCTGTACCCAGCAGTCTGTAGGAGCACGAGTATTCCTTCCTTATTTGGGACTATTGCTCTACATGATGATTACGGAACTTTACCTCAAGAAAAAGAATCCGACGGGTAACTGGGCCTACTCCATGCTAAGCCAATTGTACGTGGCACTCCCCTTTGCCCTGCTGAACGTACTTGCTTTTCAGAATTCCCCGGAAACGAGCAGTGTGACCTACAACCCTATTCTACCGCTTTCCATTTTCGTATTTATCTGGTTGAGCGATACAGGTGCCTATTGCGTAGGTTCGCTGATAGGCAAACACCGTCTGTTCGAACGTATCTCACCTAAAAAATCCTGGGAGGGCAGCATCGGCGGCGGAATATTCTCCATCGCTTCCTCTCTTGGCTTTGCACATTTCTTTCCTTTTATGCCAGGATGGCAATGGGTAGGTCTGGCAATCGTTGTCGTCATTTTCGGCACTTGGGGCGATCTGACCGAATCACTCATGAAACGCCAATTGGGCATCAAGGATTCCGGTAACATTCTGCCGGGGCATGGAGGAATGCTCGACCGTTTCGACAGTGCCCTGATGGCAATTCCCGCAGCAGTCGTTTATCTATATGCCTTGACGATGTTCTAACGACAGTTCACATGACCAAACTTACATAAAACAGATATAAAAAGAGCACCCGGGCAAGATGAATGACATCAAAATCCCGGGTGCTCTTTCTAACTATATACTCTCGCAAACTCTTTCTTACTTCAACTGCATATTGGACAAATCCACATTAGTAGTCAGCTTTTCATTACTCCCCACAGTTTTCAAATCAAAGGTTACTTCCACCTCTCCATTCTCTTCTGAATTGAGTTTCAACTTGATGCCTTTGGTTTCAGAGGGGATGTCCAGACTGTTCAAGTTATAGGAGACAGCACCAGGACTACGACGTCCCGTCAGGTCATCATAGTCGTTATAGCGGAGTTCCAAATGGACGTATCCATCTTCGCCATACAAAGTATCATCTTCTTGCGGACGCACCAGGCTGATACGGTGTTTATTATCAGTCGAAGATGGCAGATTCTGCATGAAAAAAATGTTCATATAGCCACCACTGATGGTAATATCACCTTTATATATACGCACGGGGTCATTACCGAATTCCTCTTCGGTTTCGGGAGTCAGCGTCTCCACCTCTTTCGTCAAAACGTTCTGCAGACGCAGCAGCTTCACAGCATGATCATATCCTGCATAGTCGTCCCACAAAGGATTGAACACGGTAATCACACGCTGCCCATCCACGGCATCATACCACCCCATGTCCGTATTCACCGGCCAGAGCGTCCCCCAAACATCGCAGTTTAAATAAAAGGCATTTCCCGTAACACGCACAGTGGCCCACAAAGGCGGGGTAAAATCACCCAAAGAATATCCGTCGTTATCATCACATGATTGCAAAGCGGGCATCACTGCCAAACATATTGCCATAAATAACCAATGTAGCTTTTTCATAATCAAAGTCCTTTTCATTTGTTTCTGTATAGAAAATACAAAAGCCGGGCATTTACTGCACCGGCTTTTCCCATTTTAACAAATTCTTAATTTTTCGATTATTCTTCCCTCCTCCTCAGTAATGCCACCATCTCGCGGGCAGCATGTTTGGGTGCCCCTGCCTCTCCCAGACAGGATGCCATATACTCATATCCCTCGAGCATCTGACGGCGGTATTCCTTATCGTACAAAATGCGGTTCAGCTCCGAGCGTACCTGCTCTACCGTCATGGTATCTGCAACCAGCTCTTTCACCACCTCCCGGTTGGCTATGAGATTGACCAGGGAAATGTACTTCACTTTCAGTATATGCCGTTTCAGGAAAGCGATAACCTTCCCTATCGGAGTATGGTAACATACCGCTTGCGGCACACGAAACAGAGCTGTTTCCAGCGTTGCCGTCCCCGAAGTGACCAGTGCAGCCTCTGCCTGCCTCAACAAAGGGAATGTCTTGTTGAAGATAATCTTCACATCCACCCCACCCACATAACGTTTGTAATACTCGGGGGAAATACCCGGAGCACCGGCCAGCACCAGTTGATAATCGGGAAAAGAAGCTGCCGCACGAAGCATGTCGGGCAGATTGTCCTTGATTTCCTGCTTGCGGCTACCAGCCAGCAGAGCAATAACGGGTTTGGCCGAAAGTCCGTTTGCCCGGACAAAGTCGTCGAATGTCTCTGAGCTGGAAGCAAGAAAAGCCGTCACTTCATCCACTGTCGGATTGCCGACATAATGTATCGGATACCCGTGCTTCCCTTCAAAAAACTCCACCTCGAACGGTAGGATGGAGAACAGCTCATCCACATCCCGTTTAATATTCTTGATGCGGTATTCCTTCCATGCCCAAATCTTGGGAGAAATATAATAAAAGACAGGAATCCTTGTGTTGGCATGGACAAACTTGGCTATATCCAGATTAAAGCCCGGATAGTCCACCAAAATCAGCACATCCGGCTGCCACGTAACAATGTCCTCCTTGCAGCGCTTCATATTGGCAAAGATGGTGCGCAGATGCAGCAGTACGGGAATGAACCCCATATACGCCAACTCTTTGTAATGCTTCACCATCACACCGCCCACTGCAGCCATGAGGTCGCCTCCGAAGAAACGGAACTCCGCTTGCGAGTCCTCCTCCTTCAATGCAGCCATCAGATGGGAGGCATGCAGGTCGCCGGAAGCTTCACCGACAATCAAGTAATACTTCATATCAATTGATAATTGTCAATTAATTCAGAACCATGCTTTCAGTTCATCAATCAAGCCGTATGCCGTTGCATCCACCGTGGTCGGGGTGATTGCCACATAACCGTTATCAAGCGCCCAATGGTCATTCTTCTCATTTTCGGCATCGTTGTTCTCAAACTCGCCGGTCAGCCAGTAGTAATGGGCATCTCCTCTATGGGCAAAGTTTTCCCATTCATTGGTCCATTGCCCCTTGGTTTGTTCGCAAATCTTCACACCCTTCAATTCTTTGGTATCGGGGAAGTTGACATTGAGGCATGTCAACGGAGGGAGTCCTTTCTCCAATACCAGCCGGGCTATCTCGCGGATGTAAGGACCTGCAGGTTCAAAATCAGCGTTCGGCTCATGGTTGCAAAGGGAGAATCCGATGGAAGGCACTCCTTTCAGGCATCCCTCTATCACAACGCCCATCGTACCGGAATAATGCAGGTTTACAGAAGAATTGTCGCCGTGGTTGATGCCGCCTACCACCAAGTCGGGCTTGCGGTCGAGCACCGTATGAAAAGCCAGCTTCACACAATCGGTCGGCGTACCGGAACACTTGTATACCGTCAGCCCAACATCCTTACGGACCAACTGGTAGTGGATAGGTTCCGTTACAGTCAGCGCACACGCACTTCCAGAGCGAGGTGCATCCGGCGCCATTACCACAATCTCGCCCAGCGGACGGAGGAATTTGATTAACTCGCTAATACCTTTCGCAATGATGCCGTCATCATTGGAAATCAATATCAAAGGTCTCTGATTTTCCATAACTTTCTTTTTTATTATCGTGCAAAAGTAGCTAAAAAGGCTTTAAACAGAATACTACAAAGATAATAATTCTTTTGTATTCAAAGATATTTTCAGAAAAGGCTAACTTTGTACCGACAATAATTGGAATATAATCATTCATAAAATCCATGCTATAATGAACACTTCTTGCCATTCTACCATTGCTGCACGCATCGAGACGGCAGCTGCCGCAATTATTCTGTTTCTAACAACCCTGACAAGCTGTGGCAGGAGCAGTTCTCCCGAGCCACTTGACCAATGGAATGACGGGACATCTACGCTTCACACGGCAGACCCGGTCATTGCAGAAGGCCGGAAGCTCTTCAACGACAAAGAATACCAAAATTTCCGACTCACCGGAGAAGCCCTCACACAACCCGGCTCCGAAGCAGGCCTCCTCTTTCATACGGACGGCGAGTCCGGTTATGAAGTGATATTCCGTAACGGAGACATCGACGGCACACGCAAGAGCGGCTCACTCGCCTCGGTGCGCAACCTCTATCGCTCACTCGCAAAAGATGGAGAATGGTTTGACTTCGAGATAACCGTACGCGGACAAAACATCATTGTCTGCATTAACGGAACCGAAGTTGTTTGTTATACCGAACCCGGACACCCATATCGCACAGAGGAGCACGCCCGGCAACTGCTGAGTCAAGGTTCCATTGCCCTGCAAGGCATACACGGCGAAGTGTCATTCCGGAATCTCGCCATCGAACGGCTTGCCAAGGAGGCACGCAACGAAGCCGACACGCTTGCTCCGGTAGACGAGCGCACGGATGAGATAATCAGGCTACAGCAGCACGATTTCCCAGTTATAGACTATCACGTTCACTTGAAAGGAGGGCTGACGAAGGAAATGGCACACGCCATGTCCATGAATTACGGTATCAACTATGGTGTCGCCCCCAATGCCGGAGAAGGAGGCGTAGGACGTATGCTGGCCGATGACAAAGAAGTGTACGACTATTTTAATGAAGTAAAAGGGATGCCATTCCTGTGCGGTGTACAAGGTGAGGGACGCAAATGGACGGCAACTTTCTCGCAGGAAGCTTTGGGGATTTTCGATTACCTGTTTACCGACGCCATGACCATCATAGACCACAAGGGACGTAATTCGCGCATCTACCGGGCCGAAGAAGCACTCTTTGATGACATTACGCTTGAACAGTATATGGACCACCTTGTCGACCAAACAGTCCTGATTCTGACCAACGAGCCAGCCGACATTTATGCCAACCCTACCTTCTTGCCCGATACTATGGCGCATGATTACGACAAGTACTGGACGGACGGACGCATTGAACGCGTATTGAATGTATTGCAACAACATGGAATCGCTCTGGAAATCAATGCACGCTACCGGATTCCCAGTTTCGAGATTATCCGTCGCGCCAAAGCACGTGGAATCAAACTCACATTCGGTACAAACAATGTCGATGCCGACTTCGGACGACTGGAATACTGCGCCGAAGCCATCAAGCAATGCGGCCTCACAGCCGACGATATATGGTTCCCGTCGATGAGCACACGCCGCTCCCGCCCCATTGTCATATACAACCGATTCGAGTAGCAGGGAACAACCGCTGTCATCTTCACCAACAGAAACGATACACCTATGGACATTCTTCTCATCATCTTGGGCATCCTCTGCCTGATTGTCGGATTGGCAGGCTGCATCCTGCCTATGATTCCGGGACCGCCCGTAGCCTATGCAGGCTTGTTGCTTCTACATTTCACGGACAAGGCGCAGTTTTCCACCACGCAGTTACTTTTATGGCTGGCAGCAGTCGTCCTTGTACAGATACTGGATTATTTCGTCCCGATGCTGGGCAGCAAATACAGCGGAGGCAGTCGGTGGGGAACGCGCGGCTG
Organism: Bacteroides sp. RTP31139st1_H2_RTP31139_211217; assembly: GCF_040227615.1. NCBI lineage: Bacteria > Pseudomonadati > Bacteroidota > Bacteroidia > Bacteroidales > Bacteroidaceae > Bacteroides > Bacteroides sp. RTP31139st1_H2_RTP31139_211217. The sequence goes on from NZ_JBCNZM010000005.1 coordinate 56,225, forward strand.
CCTCATAGGCACCATCGTAGGGTTGTTCTTCATGCCTTGGGGCATCATCCTCGGCCCCTTTCTCGGAGCCTTTGCCGGCGAACTGATGGGAGGCAGCAAGACAGACCAGGCCTTGAAATCGGGGCTGGGCTCGCTGCTTGGATTCTTGCTGGGCACAGTAGTGAAATGTGTGATGAGTGCGTACTTCTGCTGGGAGTTCGTCAAAGCCTTGGTCTGACACCAGCTCCTCTCCTTCTGCCCGGGAACAACTTATCCCCCGACCATCTTCCACACGGTAGTCCATCTGCATGAGATGTACATCTCGAGCAACATGAGATGCACGTTTCAAACAACACGAGATGTACATCTCATGCAAGTAGAGAGAATAGTCCAAGCCAATGTCTTCCATTGGTTTACAAATCTTAATCTTCTGCAAGCGAGACAAAAAATCAGCTTCATTTCAAGATAAATACGTATATTTGCCCACTAAACAGAGAAAGAACGCTTTACGCGCAATTTACAAGAAGAAAAACAGCGGTAAACGTCTGTGAGTTATTAACAAAACAGCCGACTTATCAACCGTTTTTGCAATCTTTCTCCAAATTTGTAGGCGCTATCCGGAATTATCACTTATTTCGCTGCCAATAAATATTGAGATTATGGGAAAAATAATTGCTATGGCTAACCAAAAGGGTGGTGTAGGCAAGACTACGACGACAATCAACCTCGCAGCCTCACTCGCCACGCTTGAAAAGAAAGTGCTCGTTGTAGATGCCGACCCGCAGGCCAATGCCTCCTCAGGATTGGGTGTGGACATCAAGCGGTCGGAATGTACTATCTACGAGTGCATTATTGACCGTGCAGACGTACGCGAGGCCCTTCATGACACGGAGATAGACACACTGAAGGTAATCTCCTCCCACATCAATCTGGTAGGTGCCGAAATAGAGATGCTCAATCTGAAAAACCGCGAAAAGATACTGAAAGAAGTACTCGCTCCGCTGAAGAATGAGTTTGATTATATCTTGATAGACTGTTCCCCGTCTTTGGGTCTGATTACGGTCAACGCACTGACTGCCGCCGATTCGGTAATCATCCCCGTACAAGCGGAATATTTTGCACTGGAAGGCATCAGCAAATTGCTGAATACCATTAAAATCATCAAGTCCAAGCTGAACCCTGCCCTCGAAATCGAAGGCTTCCTGCTGACGATGTACGACTCGCGCCTGCGCCAGGCCAACCAGATTTACGATGAAGTGAAACGCCACTTCCAGGAATTGGTATTCAACACCGTCATCCAGCGCAATGTGAAACTGAGCGAAGCTCCCAGCTACGGCCTGCCCACCATTCTCTATGACGCAGACTCAACCGGAGCCAAAAACCACATGGCACTTGCCAAGGAATTGATAAGCAGAAACGAAAAGAAGTGATTATAGTGGTTAGTGATTAATGATTAGTGATAAATACCATATTTACAATGCACAAACAAATCATCCCGTATGGTTAAATTGTAAATCGTCAAATAGTAAATAAACAGATGGCACAAAGAAATGCATTAGGACGCGGGCTAGACGCCCTCTTCTCCATGGATGAAGTAAAGACCGAAGGCTCCTCCTCTATCAATGAGATAGAGCTGTCGAAGATTACGGTCAATCCCAACCAGCCCCGTCATGAATTCGACCCGGTTGCGTTGCAGGAGTTAGCCGATTCCATCTCCGAAATCGGCATCATACAGCCCATCACCCTGCGCAAGCTTAGCGACGACGAATACCAGATTATCGCCGGCGAGCGTCGTTTCCGTGCTTCGCAGCTTGCCGGACTGACAAGCATCCCTGCCTATATCCGCACTGCAGATGACGAGAACGTCATGGAAATGGCGCTCATCGAAAACATACAGCGCGAAGACTTGAACTCCGTAGAAATAGCCCTCGCTTACCAGCATCTGTTGGAACAATACGGACTGACGCAGGAACGCCTCAGCGAACGCGTTGGTAAGAAGCGTACCACCATTGCCAACTACCTGCGCCTGCTCAAACTGCCCGCCCCCGTCCAGATGGGACTGCAGAACAAGCAGATAGACATGGGACATGCCCGCGCTTTGGTAACGCTTGGCGATCCCAAACTGCAAGTGAAGATTTTCGAAGAAATCCTGGAGCACGGGTATTCCGTACGCAAAGTGGAAGAAATCGTAAAGTCACTGAGTGAAGGCGAAAGCGTGAAGAGCGGTGGTCGTAAGATTGCCCCCAAGCGCGCCAAACTGCCCGAAGAATTCAATATGCTGAAACAACAGCTCTCGGGCTTTTTCAGTACCAAGGTGCAGCTAACCTGCTCGGAGAAAGGAAAAGGTAAAATCAGTATCCCGTTCAATAACGAAGAAGAATTGGAACGTATCATCGGCATTCTTGATACGCTGAAGAAATAAATGAGGAAAAAAGGAAGAATATATCAGTTAGCCATTGCCCTGCTGCTCTGTTTTTTACAGATGGCAGGGATTGCTATGTATGGTCAGGACCGTCCACGTGCCGCTTCCAAGCGTGCGCAGCGGCATCAGACCGATACACTCAACACCGTGGTGAACCGGGACAGCCTCACTGTTGCCGACAGTCTTGCAGCCGAAAACAAGCGGAAGATGCTGGAAATGACTGCCAGCCCCGACCTGAAGGAACAGCCCGTGCCTACAGACAGTCTGCAAAAGGCCATCGACCCCAAAAGGTGGGTACCTAATCCCACAAAAGCCACCTGGCTTGCCCTCGTCATTCCCGGCGGTGGACAAATTTACAACCGCAAGTATTGGAAACTGCCCATCTTCTATGGAGGATTTGCCGGTTGTGCCTATGCCCTTACGTGGAACAGCAAGATGTATAAGGACTATTCGGCCGCCTACAAGGATGCCGTAAATGGTAATTTCAACTCCAGTACCATTACCGACCTGCTGCCTCCCAACTATAACTATACCGAAAGCCAGCTGACGGAGACACTACGGAAGCGTAAGGATACCTTCCGACGATACCGCGACTTGAGCATCTTCGCCTTTATCGGTGTATACCTGCTGTCCGTTGTCGACGCATACGTAGACGCAGAGCTGTCCAACTTTGACATCACCCCCGACCTCAGCATGAAAGTGGAACCTGCCATAATCAACAGCCAGATGACTGGTTCCTCGAATAAGAACGTCGGCGTGCAATGCAGTTTCCGATTCTAAAAACGAAAATTAAAGCATAAATTATTACCTAATGACACACAAGGCCATATATATGAAAAGAATTATTCTCGGTTCCTCGCTTCTGTTTTGCGCCCTCTTCACCGCTCCGGCCATGCATGCGCAAGAAAGCGTGGAAGTGCTTATCCGCGAAAACGGCACGGAACGCCAGGAATCCATCGAGCTGCCCAAAAGCATGACCTATCCGCTGGACAGCCTGCTCAATGACTGGAAAGCCAAGAATTACATAGACTTGGGAAAAGACTGCAGCACCTCTACCGTAAACCCGATGTTCAGTGACTCTGTATACATAGACCGGTTGTCGCGCATGCCGACCGTCATGGAAATGCCATACAACGAGATTGTGCGCAAGTTCATCGACATGTATGCCGGACGTCTGCGCAACCAGGTTGCCTTCATGCTGAGCGCCTGCAACTTCTATATGCCCATCTTCGAAGAAGCGCTGGATGCCTACGGCCTGCCGCTCGAGCTGAAATACCTGCCCATCATAGAATCCGCTCTCAACCCTTCTGCCGTATCCCGCGCGGGAGCCTGCGGACTATGGCAGTTTATGCTCGCCACCGGAAAGATATACGGACTGGAAAGCAACAGCCTCGTAGACGAACGCCGTGACCCGATAAAGGCGACCTGGGCGGCAGCACGCTACCTGAAGGACATGTATGACATTTACAAAGACTGGAACCTGGTGATTGCCGCCTACAACTGCGGTCCGGGCACCATCAACAAAGCCATCCGCCGCTCGGGAGGGAAAACCGATTATTGGGAAATCTACAACTATCTGCCCAAAGAGACACGCGGCTACGTGCCCGCCTTCATTGCCGCCAACTACGTAATGACCTACTACTGCAAGCACAACATCTGCCCCATGGAAACCGACATTCCGGAAGCAACCGATACGGTGCAAGTAAGCCGTAACCTTCATTTCGAGCAGATTTCCGACCTATGCGGCATCAGCCTGGACCAGATAAAGAGCCTAAATCCCCAATTCAAGAAAAGCATCATCCCCGGAGAGAGCAAGCCGCAGACGCTACGCCTCCCCATCAACTACATCAGTGCCTTCATTGACAAGCAAGACACCATCTATGCCCACCGCAGTAACGAGCTGTTCAAGAACCGCAGAGTCGTGGCCGTTTCCAATACACGCTCGACGGCACGTAGCAGCAAAGGCAGTACCGCTACGGGGAATGTCACCTACCACAAGATACGCAGTGGCGAGAATCTCGGCAGCATTGCACGGAAATACGGCGTCACTGTCAATCAGTTAAAAAGTTGGAATGGATTGCGCAGTACCAGAATCTCCGCAGGAAAGCGCTTGAAGATTTATAAATAAAGACATAAACGCTTGCCCGGTGTTGAAAATTGCTTATTTTTGCAAAAAGTGAAGTGAAGAAAGGAGAAAGCAGTATATGGAAGAAAATATAAGTCAGAAGGAAAAGGAAAAAGCCGAAGAGGAAATGATCGAACAGGCATTCCAAGAACTGTTGAACGACTATTTGGCCACCAAGCACCGCAAGCGCGTCGAAATAATAACCAAAGCATTCAACTTTGCCAACCAGGCGCATAAGGGCATCAAGCGTCGTTCCGGCGAGCCCTACATCATGCACCCCATTGCTGTGGCAAAGATTGTCTGTAATGAGATAGGACTGGGGTCTACTTCCATATGCTCGGCATTGCTGCATGATGTGGTGGAGGACACCGACTACACCGTAGAGGATATTGAAAACATCTTCGGTCCCAAAATCGCCCAGATTGTAGACGGGCTGACAAAGATTTCCGGCGGTATCTTCGGCGACCGTGCCTCGGCGCAGGCAGAGAACTTCAAGAAGCTGCTGCTCACCATGTCCGACGATATCCGGGTTATCCTCATCAAGATAGCCGACCGTCTGCATAACATGCGTACACTCGGCTCCATGCTGCCCAACAAGCAGTTCAAGATTGCAGGCGAAACACTCTATATTTATGCCCCGCTCGCCAACCGCCTCGGCTTGTACAAAATCAAGACAGAACTGGAAAACCTGAGCTTCAAGTACGAACATCCGGAAGAGTACCACGAGATAGAAGAGAAACTGGAAGCCACCGCCGTGGAGCGCGACAAGGTATTCAATGAGTTCACCGCTCCGATACGGGCGCAACTGGACAAAATGGGACTGAAATACCGTATCCTTGCCCGTGTAAAGTCCATCTACTCCATCTGGAACAAAATGCAGACCAAGCATGTCCCCTTCGAGGAAATCTATGATTTGCTTGCTGTCCGCATCATCTTCGAGCCCCGCAATATAGAGGAAGAGCTAAACGACTGCTTCGACATTTACGTCTCCATATCCAAGATATACAAGCCCCACCCTGACCGCCTGCGCGACTGGGTGAGCCATCCCAAAGCCAACGGCTACCAAGCCCTGCACGTCACCCTTATGGGTAACAACGGGCAATGGATTGAAGTACAAATCCGCAGTGAACGCATGAATGACGTTGCCGAACAAGGCTTTGCCGCCCACTGGAAATACAAAGAAGGCGGAGGCAGCGAAGATGAAGGCGAACTGGAGAAATGGTTGCGTACCATCAAGGAAATTCTGGACGACCCACAACCGGACGCCATCGATTTTCTCGATACCATCAAACTGAACTTGTTTGCATCGGAAATTTTCGTCTTCACCCCGAAAGGCGACCTCAAGACCATGCCGCAGAACTCTACGGCACTGGACTTTGCCTTCTCCTTGCATACCGACATCGGCAGCCACTGCATCGGCGCCAAGGTAAACCACAAACTGGTTCCCCTAAGCCACAAACTGCAAAGCGGTGACCAGGTAGAGATATTGACCTCCAAATCGCAACGCGTGCAGCCGGAGTGGGAAGTGTATGCCACCACCGCCCGCGCCCGCGCCAAGATTGCCGCCATCCTGCGCAAAGAGGCGAAAACCTATCAGAAAGAAGGTGAAACCATACTGAACGAATTCTTCAAAAACGAGGATATACGTATGGATGATGCTGCTCTGGACAAGCTGACCAGGCTGCACGGCTTCCACACCCGCGACGAGCTGCTCGTTGCCATCGGCAACAAACGGGTTGTGCTGGGCGATGCCGACAAGAACGTGTTCAAGGAAAAGCAGAACAGCAACTGGAAGAAGTTCCTGACCTTCTCCTTCGGTAACAAGGACAACAAGGATGCCAAAGAACAACCGGAAGAGAAAACACCGCAAGAGAAAATCAACACTAAGCAGATTCTGAAGCTGACGGAAGAGACCATCTCAAAGAACTATATTATGGCCGACTGTTGCCATCCCATTCCGGGTGACGACGTACTGGGATACATCGACGAGCAAAACCGTGTTGTCATCCACAAGCGCCAATGCCCCGTTGCCACCCGCCTTAAGAGTAGCTACGGAAACCGTATCATCGCCACCGAGTGGGACACTCACAAGGATTTGTCGTTCCTCGTCACTATATATATAAAAGGTATAGACAGCATGGGATTGCTGAACGAAGTAACTCAAGTCATCTCCCGCCAGCTCAACGTGAATATCCGTAAACTGACCATCGAAACCAACGACGGTATCTTCGAAGGAAAGATACAACTCTATGTACACGATGTGGACGACGTGCGCACTATCTGCAATAACCTGAAGCAGATACAGAATATAAAACAAGTGACGAGAGTAGAGGAATAAACGGAGTGGTATTTATTCTACTTCAGTCCTTGAATATTTTCCTTCAAGCTCTCCACATCCTCGTAAGTAAACTCATCCAATGCCAGTTTCATGCCTACCAGTTCTTCGCGGATAGCTCTCAGGCGATCTACGATTTCAAAGTTGCGTATCGTAGCTTCTTTATTGTCTTTCATCCGTTGGCGGGCGCCGGGCAAGGTCATTCCGCGCTCCTTCACCAGATGATAGATAAGTTTCACTGTCTCAATGTCCTCCTTACGGTACTGGCGTATTCCCCGCCCCCCCTTCTTCGGATTGAGTTGCGGAAACTCCTTTTCCCAGAAACGGAGCAGTGATTCGTTGACATCGAACATGGCAGCCACCTCGCTGATGGAGTAATATAACTTTAAATTCTTATCTGTATTCAGCATGATGTAATCCTTTCTCTATAAATCATCCGTCAATCAAGCACCTTACCATGGTTCGCCGCAATCTGTATCATGCGGTCATAATCCTCGGCACTGAGATCCATGAAGTAGTAGTTGACGGGATTCACAACTTTTCCCTTAACGTGTACTTCGTAGTGCAAGTGCGGACCAGTACTCTTGCCCGTACTGCCTACCCCGCCAATGACCTCACCACGTACCACTTTCTTGCCCAACTTCGTCCGGAAATCGCGCAAGTGTGCATACACCGTCTGATAACCGAAGCCGTGGTCTATCACAATTCTGTTGCCATAGCCCGATTGCCAGCCCATCTGCACCACGGTGCCATCTCCCGTGGCATAGACATCCGTGCCCTGGGGAGCCGAAAAGTCCATACCCTCATGGAACTTGCTGGTACCATAAATGGGGTCGATACGCGTACCGTAACCCGAAGCGGTCTTACGGAGGTCTTTATTGGAAACCGGCTGTATGGCAGGAATGCAGCGCAGCATTTCATCATGATTCTTGCACATCTCCACCACATCGTCAAAGGAGCGGGACTGGATATAGAGTTGCTTGCTAATCATATCCATTTTCTGCGTGGTATTGATAACCAAGTCGGAGTTAGCCATATCCATCAGATGCTCATAGCGGTTGGTACCGCCGTATCCAGCCTGACGGATGGCAGAAGGAATAGGGTCGGCCATGAAAATCACCCGGTACAGATTGTCATCACGCTGCTGTATGTCTTGCAGCACTCCCATAGCCTCGTCCAGCCGGCGGGAGAGGACGTTGTACTGCGCCTGCAGTTTGCTGTTCTCCTTTCGCAACTCCTTCTCCGACGGAGAGCCGAAGATAAGCAGCAATACGATGAAACTGCCCGCACCCAGCCCCATACCGATGAACAAACGGCGGAGAATGCTCAGCGCCCGCTGCCTCACGGTAGGATAAATACGGTCGTACGTCTGCGTCTGGGGATTATAAATGTAGTAAACTTTGCGCATCTTAGGAAATATTTCGCTTGTCAATGCGACAAAAGTAATAAAAACAAGCTATCTTTGCACAGTTTTTTCAAGAATATTAAGACTAAGTAGCAAGTAGTTAGTAGTAAGAAACGGGCAAAAAACGACAAGAGAAGGTAAATCAAATTAGAATCAGATAAATCAATAGAGAGTATGTTGACTGCAAACGAAATCAGAGACTCTTTCAAGAGTTTCTTCGAAAGTAAAGGTCACCAGATAGTGCCTTCGGCCCCGATGGTGATTAAGGATGACCCCACGTTGATGTTCACCAATGCGGGAATGAACCAGTTTAAAGATATTATTTTGGGCAACCACCCGGCGAAATACAAAAGAGTTGCTGACTCGCAGAAATGCCTTCGCGTAAGCGGAAAGCACAACGACCTGGAGGAAGTGGGTCACGATACCTACCACCACACCATGTTCGAGATGCTGGGCAACTGGTCGTTTGGCGACTACTTCAAGAAGGAAGCCATCTCCTGGGCATGGGAGTATCTGGTGGATGTATTGAAACTCGACCCCAAAGACCTCTACGCCACCGTATTCGAAGGTAGCGCCGAAGAAGGACTGGAACGCGACAACGAAGCCGCTTCTTACTGGGAGCAGTTCTTGCCGAAAGACCACATTCTGAATGGCAACAAACACGATAACTTCTGGGAAATGGGTGATACGGGACCGTGCGGTCCGTGTTCGGAAATCCATGTGGACTCCCGTTCGGAAGAAGAGAAGGCCAAAGTACCCGGCAGCCAGCTGGTGAACAAAGACCACCCGCAGGTGATTGAAATCTGGAACCTCGTGTTCATGCAGTTCAACCGCAAGGCGGACGGCAGCCTGGAAGGACTTCCCGCCAAGGTGATCGACACCGGCATGGGCTTCGAGCGACTGGTGCGCACACTGCAAGGAAAGACCTCCAACTACGACACCGACGTATTCCAACCGATACTGAAAGCCATCGGAGACATGGCAGGCAAGAAGTATGGCGAAGATGAGAAGTCGGACATCGCCATGCGTGTAATTGCCGACCACATCCGCACCATCGCCTTCTCCATCACCGACGGACAGCTTCCGAGCAATGCCAAGGCAGGTTACGTCATCCGTCGTATCCTCCGCCGTGCCGTGCGCTACGGTTACACGTTCCTCGGACAGAAGCAGGCATTCATGTACAAGCTCCTCCCCGTACTCATCGAGAACATGGGCGCCGCTTATCCCGAACTGGATGCACAGAAGGAACTGATTGCCAAAGTTATCAAGGAAGAAGAAGACTCCTTCCTCCGCACTTTGGAGACAGGTATCCGCCTGCTGGAAAAGACCATGGCAGACGCCAAAGCCGCCGGCAAGAACGAAATCAGCGGAAAGGATGCCTTTACCTTATATGATACCTTCGGTTTCCCGCTCGACTTGACGGAACTGATTCTCCGCGAAAACGGCATGACTGCCGACATCAAGGAGTTTGACGCCGAAATGCAGCAGCAGAAACAGCGTGCCCGCAATGCCGCCGCCATAGAGACCGGTGACTGGATTACGCTAAAGGAGGGTACTACCGAATTCGTAGGATATGACTATACGGAATACGAAACATCCATTCTGCGCTACCGACAAGTGAAGCAGAAGAACCAAACCTTGTATCAGATTGTACTGGACAAGACTCCGTTCTATGCCGAAAGCGGCGGTCAGGTAGGTGACACCGGTGTATTGGTGAACGAGTTTGAGACCATCGAAGTGGTAGACACCAAGAAGGAGAACAACCTGCCTATCCACATCACCAAGAAGCTGCCCGAACACATGGAAGCTCCGATGATGGCATGCGTGGATACCGACAAGCGTGCCGCTTGTGCCGCCAACCACTCTGCTACCCACTTGCTGGATGCTGCGCTGCGCGAAGTATTGGGCGAGCATGTAGAGCAGAAGGGCTCTTTGGTTACACCGGACTCCCTGCGTTTCGACTTCTCACACTTCCAGAAGGTGACGGACGAGGAAATCCGCAAGGTGGAACACATCGTTAATGCAAAGATTCGCGCCAACATACCTTTGAAAGAATACCGCAACATTCCTATCGAAGAAGCCAAAGAACTGGGCGCCATCGCTCTGTTCGGCGAGAAGTACGGCGACCATGTACGCGTTATCCAGTTCGGTTCTTCCGTAGAATTCTGTGGTGGTACGCACGTGGCTGCAACCGGAAACATCGGTATGGTGAAGATTATCTCCGAAAGCTCCGTGGCTGCCGGTGTGCGCCGTATCGAAGCCTACACGGGTGCACGCGTGGAGGAACTGATGAACACCATCGAGGACACGCTGCACGACTTGAAGGCGCTCTTCAACAACGCACCCGACCTTGCCGGAACCATCCGCAAGTATATCGACGAGAACGCCGGACTGAAGAAGCAGGTAGAGGACTTCATGAAAGAGAAAGAAGCACAGCTGAAAGAAAGACTGCTGAAGAACGTGCAGGAAGTCAATGGCGTTAAAGTCATCAAGTTCTGTGCTCCCCTGCCGGCAGAAACAGTGAAGAACATCGCCTTCCAGCTGCGTGGCCAGATTACGGAAAACCTGTTCTTCGTGGCAGGAACTGAAGCCGAAGGCAAGCCGATGCTGACCGTCATGCTGAGCGACAACCTCGTGGCAGGCGGACTGAAAGCCAGAAACCTGGTGAAAGAGGCCGCCAAGCTTATCCAAGGCGGTGGCGGTGGCCAGCCCCACTTTGCAACTGCCGGCGGCAAGAATGCTGACGGACTGAACGCTGCCATTGACAAAGTTTTGGAATTGGCAGGATTATAATCGAAAATAATTGGCGAAACACTTGACATCGCCTCTGCGATGTTGTATATTTGTAATGTCATTTTTTAGATATTTCAAAATTAAACTACCGGGAAAGGAGGAGCATTGCTTCTCCTTTTCTTTTTACCCTCCACGGTATTCCATTTGAAATGCCACATGCCGGCTCCCCAAACTCCACACCTTACCATCCTAAATGCCACACCTTAGCAAGTGAAATGGCTGGCATTTACCCTCCAAAGCCCTGGGGTTTCCGTGAAAAACCCTAAGGTTTGGGACAGTGAAGTGGAGGGAACGGATGATTAGTCCAGAACAAACAGACAATGCATTCGAAGCAAATGAATGATGCATACAGAACAGACAGATGATGCGCAACAGAAACAAAAACGGGAAGCCTAAGCCTCCCGTCTGTTAATCTTTCGTAAATCTGCTCTTGACAAGATTTCCACTAAAACCTTATTCCATCCGAAGTATAAACATTTCGCGATAAACCACCAGTGCACCTTCGGGCAACAAACCGGAAGGACAGAAAGGAGTTACATTTTCCGCAAGTACACATTTACCATTTCCCGAGACCGTCCGCGTAAAGAGCCTCTTCTCTCCATTATAAGTAAACTGCCACAATGCATATGTATCTCCGTTCTCATCTTCCACTGGAACTGTCTCGTATATCCCCATTAGCGGTTCCTCCTCTTTTCCCGTCGGATAGATTTCCAATACACCTTTCCACATACTATTGGAGAAATCTTCGGGCACCAGCACATAATACCCGCCATCCTTCACCCAAGGACGCTCGGCAAGTGCCTTAGAAACATCACCCAGCAGTTCCGTCGGTGCACCACTACTGATACCATACTCGAAGCCCATCTTCGTCAACGTATATTGCCTACGACCTTTCACCGTGATGCGCAGTTGTGTTTCCTCACCGGAACCATCCATCACCTTCACAATCGTCTCCCCCTCTGCCAGCGGATGAATCTTGATACGCTGATACCCGTTGACATCATCGGTAAAAGTCACGGAAGCCACCGACTCGTGTTCGTTAATTAGATTATAGGAACCGTCACCACCGTCAATACCCAGCACTGTATCTTCGTTTGTTTCAGAAAGATAATAAGAAAGGTTAGACACCAGATTATCACATGTCCCAATCTGATAAATAGGCTCCACGCCTTCGAAAAGTACCATGCTCCGGTAATCGTCCTCGCAACCGGAAGCGGTAAACAGCAGTGCTATCAAGGCAAAGAGAGAGTATAGCTTCTTCATACTTGTTCAGTTATAGTTGTTCTATCTACAAAAATACAAAAAATGCCGGAATACTGCATCGGTACCCCTCTCTTTTTCAAACTATTTGTTCTTCCGGATAGTTAACCAAGTAGAGCGTTCCCGTGGCACGGGTAAAGGCGGTGTAAAGCCAACGGAAATAATCGGGTGTCAAGTATTCATCCGTCATATACCCCTGGTCCAGAAAGACATTCTTCCATTGCCCGCCCTGCGCCTTGTGGCAAGTCACGGCATAGGCATACTTCACTTGCAAGGCGTTGTAGTACGGGTCTGCCTTCATCTTCTTCATCCGCTCGCGCTTCACGGTGATGTCGGCATAATCTTCGAGGACGGAGTAGAAAAGCCGGTCGTTCTCTGCCTTGGGCAGCGCAGGCGAGTCGGTATGCAGCGTATCGAGCAGCATGTTCACTTCCAGTTCAAAGTCGTTATAGTCGGGAAAGACCAGCGTCACGTCTGCAAAGCGGAAGCCATACAGCTCTCGCGTACGGCGCACGCGGCGCACCACGGCAGTCTCACCGTTGGCAATGAAATCCATCTCTTTCTCCTTTTCCGTCCAGAAGTAGTTATTTTTCGCCACCATCAACAAATCACCGGTGTTTAATTCATCCTCACGCCAGAGAATCTGCGCACGGATGCCTTTGTTGTAGATGTTCGCCCTCTTGTTGGAGCGGCACACCACGATAGTTTCATCCAGCCCGTCATGGTCGTAGCAAGAGCTCAGCGTTTCTATCAGCTCATTTCCGGGCAGAACTTTAATGTCGGCAAACCCCGAAACCTTTATCTTTGGCAGGCTGTAGCAATCGTCTTCCGCTATCAACTGCCTCAGGCGGGTGGCATTCCACAAAATGCCCGACTGTTGCTCCTGACGCACCACCTGCGTCAAGTCCACCTCCACCACTTCCAGCCCGTAGCCTTTCAAGGCATCGGCAAAGAGGGCAGGGCTCTGCTCCTCCCCCACCGGCGGCAGCTGTGCCGTATCGCCCATCAGCAGCAGGCGGCATCCCTGGCCGGAATAGACAAACTGCACCAGGTCGTCCAGCAATCTGCCCGTGCCGAACATGGAACCGGACAGTCCCTCATTGGAAATCATCGAGGCCTCATCCACTATATATAAAGTGTGAGTTGTCAAATTATCGTTCACAGAAAAATTGCTCAGCTCATTGGAGAAAGATTGCTGTCTATAAATTTTTTTATGAATTGTAAACGCCGGATGCCCCGCATACGCCGAGAAAACTTTTGCCGCCCGTCCGGTCGGTGCCAGCAATACCGACTTTTGTTGCAACTTATCCAACGTCCGCACCAAGGCACCGACCAACGATGTTTTACCCGTCCCCGCATAACCACGAAGCATAAAAACCACCTCGCTACGGGGTGACAGAAGGAACTCCGATAAAGATTTTACAGCAATTTCTTGCTCAGGAGTTGGTTGGTAAGGAAAATTTTCCTTAATTTGCCTTTCTAAATAGTTATTTATCATTTTTGTAACAGAAAAAAGTAAAGGGAACTATCGTTTTTAAATTAATTTCTTTTATTTTTGCGGTGCGAATATAACAACTAAAAAACATATTTATCATGAAAACAGTATTTAATGTCATTTTAGGCTTATGTGCTTTGGTGCTAATTTATATTTGTTACACCAGCATTATGGGTCCTATCAACTTTGAAAAAGCAAAGAAGCACAGAGACGCAGCCGTCATTGCACGTCTGATTGACATCCGTAAAGCACAATTGGAATATCGTACTTTACATGACCAGCAATATACTGCAAGCTTCGACTCTCTGATTGACTTTGTTAAAAACCAGAAACTTCCGTTCATCTTCAAGCAAGGAGAACTGAACGATAAGCAGCTGGAAGACGGTCTGACTGAAAAGAAAGCCATCAACATCATCAATAAGGCAAAGAAGACAGGTAACTATGCTGACGTCAAGAAATGGGGATTGGAAAACTTCAAGCGTGACACTATGTGGGTAGCCGTATTGGACACTATCTTCCCGAAGGGCTTCAACCCCGATTCAATGAGATATGTTCCCTTCGGAAACGGTGCACAATTCGAAATGGCTATCAAGAATGATACAGCTAAATCCGGTGCTCCTTTCTGTCTGCTCGAAGTGAAGACTCCGTACGAAGTTTATTTGAACGGTCTGGATGCACAAGAAATTGCCAACATCAAGGACGTACAAACCAAACTTGGCAAGTACTGCGGTCTGATGATTGGTAGCTTGGAAACAGCTAACAACAACGCCGGTAACTGGGAATAATCTCACCCCGACAAACGTATGATAGAAACGACTGATTTTAATAAATCGGAACAGTATACATTATCCATCCGTCTCAGCACGGATGGATTTTCTTTTTCTGTGTTCAACCCTCTGGGCGACGGCGAGTTCTCTTATTACGACCGTGCAGTGGACGAGTCCTTCTCCCTCACTGCCAATCTGAAACAGACTTTCCGCGAGCTGGAGTGGCTGAAACGCCCCTTCCGCCGTGTCAATGTGCTCATGGCGGACAAGCGCTTTACATTCATTCCCCTGGAGTTCTTCGAGGACGAACAAACGGAAATCATCTTCTATCACAACCACCCTAAACGGGAAAATGAAACCGTACAATACAACATACTGCATAAGAACAACACTGTCGTATTGTTCGGCATGGATAAGAGTGCCTGCTCCTTCCTTCGCGAACAGTATCCCGATGTCAAGTTCTATTCCCAAGCCAGCCCCTTCATTGAGTTCTTCTCCTCAAAGAGCCGCTTGGGCAACAACCGGAAGATGTATGCACACTTGCGAAAAGATGCCGTAGACGTATACGGCTACGAGCGCGGACGCCTCCTTCTTGCCAATTCCTTTGAATGCAGAAGCACACCCGACCGTGTCTACTACCTATTATATATATGGAAACAACTCGGCTTCGAGCAGGAGCGCGATGAGCTGCACCTGACCGGTGACCTGAACGACAAAGAACTGCTACTGCCCGAACTGCGAAAATTCATCCGGCAGGTATTCATCATGAATCCCGCCACTAATCTTGACCTGCAAGCCATAACCCTATGCGAGTAATCAGCGGAATATACAAAAGAAGACGTTTCGACGTGCCCCACTCCTTCAAGGCACGCCCCACCACAGACTTTGCCAAAGAGAATCTGTTCAATGTGCTCTCCAACTACATGGACTTTGAGGACGGCATCCGTGCCCTCGACCTATTTGCCGGTACGGGCAGCATCAGCATCGAGCTTGTGTCCAGAGGCTGCGACCAAGTAATCAGCGTGGAAAAAGACCGCGACCACTATGCCTTCATCTGCAAAATTATGCAGGAATTAAAGACGGACAAGTGTCTACCCATACGCGGTGACGTATTCAAATACCTCAAAAGCGGACGCGAGCAGTTCGACTTTATCTTTGCCGACCCTCCCTACGAGCTTGCCGGGCTGGAAACCTTGCCCGATCTCATCTTCGAGAACAACTTGCTGAAAGAAGACGGACTCTTCGTCTTGGAACACGGGAAGAAAAACAGTTTCGAGGAACATCCGCACTTTGTGGAGAGAAGGGTATACGGGAGCGTGAACTTCACGATATTTAAATGATGAATGAAGAATGGTACGATATGAATACACTTCAAGAAATTCTTCATTCATCATTCTTCATTATAACAGCGGCGCCATCAGCCGCACCACACTCTCTGCAGCCTTACGATACCAGGGGCGCTTCACCCAGTTCTTCAGGAATACTTGTACGCAGTCGCGCTGGTCTTGAAGGAAGATTTCGCGCATCTGAAGCGCTGTTTCTGTGTCATAGATGAAGGCATTCACCTCAAAGTTATGTTCAAAACTGCGGAAATCCACATTCGTAGAGCCTACCGTGGACAACTCATCATCCGAAACCATCAGTTTGGAGTGCAAGAAGCCTTTCTTATAGAAATAGACCTTGACTCCCGAATAGAGCACATCTGCCAGATAAGAGCAGGAACCCAGATGCGTCAAGCGGTTATCAGCACGCATGGGCAACATCAGACGCACATCGACACCTGACAAGGCGGCTGTCTGCATAGCAACAAGTACGGCTTCGGTGGGCAGGAAGTAGGGAGTCTGGATATAGAAATATTTCTTTGCGCTGGAAATGGATATGACAAGTCCCTGCATAATGTCTTTCCATGGGCCTACGGGCTCACTCGTTACAATCTGCGCCAAGGAAGTACCGCAGTTTTCTATTTTCGGGAAATAGCGGGTAGACGTAATCAGTGTACGGTCCACAAAGTACCAATCGAGTAGGAAGGCGGTCTGCAATCCGTGAACAGCCTTGCCCTCCAGCAGCAGATGTGTGTCCCGCCAGATGCCCCATGAGAATCCGCGCATATAGCGTTCGGCAAGATTCATACCCCCCACAAAGCCGATGCGCCCGTCAATGACAACTATTTTCCGATGATTACGATAGTTCACCTTACTGGTGAAAAGCGGAAAACGTACCTTCAGAAAGCTGCGTACCTCGATACCGGCCTCGCGCATCTCTTCAAAAAAACGGTTGGGAACATGCCAGCAACCCACATCATCATAAATCACACGTACCTCTACCCCGGCACGCGCCTTTTCCATCAGGACATCACGCACCAAGCGCCCAATGGCATCGTCCTCAAAGATATAGAATTCCATGTGGATATGCTTCGTTGCTTTCCCCAGTTCGCGTAGCAGGGATTGCAGCATGGAGAGCCCCAGGGTATAGGCTTCCACCCGGTTTCCATCGAAGGGGAAAGCCTGGTTGGTATTACGGAACAAGGATATGAGACGACTGTAATTGATGGGAAGCGCACATGAGTCCTGCGCCAGATATTCCGCCATAGGTTTCTTCAACAAGCGGCTGTAACTCTTCTTCCCTATCATGCGCACACGGCGCTGACTACGCCCGAAGAAGAAGTAAAACACCAGCCCCACGATGGGAAGGAACATCAGTATCAGTATCCATGCCATGGTTTTCACCGGATTGCGGTTGTCGAGGATAATGACGACAATCGTTCCGATGATGGCACCGAAATAAACAATGTCGAAGGCTATCGTAGCAATCTGGCTGGCAATGAAGTTCCAATCAAGCATGTTCACAGACAATTAAGTGTGAAACAAATGTAGGAAAAACACAGAAACTTTCACCGAAGATTACAGAGATTAACATAAAAGTCCCTCTTCCCCCAACTTGTCTGAAAACTTATACTTGCTATCGCTTTGACGCGGATGACGCAGATTTTTAATATTCTTATCTGCGTCATCCGCGTCTGAAAAATAATCAAAAAGAAACCTGCCACAGAATTGAGAGTGTATCAGAATGACAAGCTGATTAGGGGGGTGATCCCCTCCGCTTTAGAACGGCCTGCGTCCTCCGAAACCGCCAGGACCATGACCCGGACCGAAGCCCGGACCGCCGAAGCCGCGTCTGCCCTGCATCTTATCGCGGGCGGCCTTGCTGCCGAAAATATTCAGACGATAGATGAAGTGAAGCATGCAATAGCTGTTCACGCCGTTATATTCGTACACCGAGCGGCCGCTTGCAGTCAGCGAACGGCTGATGTTACTCTGCTTCTTCAGAATGTCGTACATCTCGAAGCTGACGGTGGCATTCCCTTTCAGGAAAGTCTGCGACAACTGTGCATTCCAGATAAGCTCGTTACGGTTCATACTGCTGTCCGTATATCCTCGACGGCTCTGGTTGGCAATGTTGGTAGAGAGTGTCATGTTCCACGGCATGGAAATCTGCGTATTGGCACCGTAGGAGAAGGTATAGGGCTCCTGATTATTGTCAGGCGTCAGTTTATCCTTCTCTATTGAATAGGAGATGCTTCCGTTCAAGCCGAATTCAAACCAGTCATTACGATAGGCGGCATTCAGACGTTCACCCAGCGTCAGGTTGGTGGTTGTAT